>NZ_CEXLVS010000041.1:0-8943 GCF_982684285.1 Salinicola sp.
AGGACTTTGCACTGAATCAGTACGCAAAGGGCCTTTTAAAACCCTTTAAGGGTAAAGGGGAGATTCTTCGATTTAGAGACGAACTCGACGAAGAGTGTCGAGGGATGTGGCAAGAGGCAGCTGACTTTGCCAACCGCTACAACCGAACGGTGGTTCAAGTGGGTCTGTGGTTGAAACCTCACAATCACAGCGGTGGACGTGTTCGCGCGGTCCAGTGGCGCGATAAAGCCCAGACCCAAATGGGGCGACGGCTTTTGGAGGCCGTATTGGTCAATGGCGTCGCTTCGATCGGCATGAAGCGCAAGCTCGTGGAAATTGAAACCGAACGCGCGATCTTCAACGCCAAAATCGCGGCGGCCACACGCCAGGTCGATCGCCTGAATCGCCTGCTTAACGATCTCGATGAAGTCGAGGCCATGGTCTGACCCACCCAAGGACGGGAATGGTGCGACGCCGGCCTTAACGTTTACCGCTGACGACCTTTGCCGCTCGCCGCCACTGTAGTCGGGCATCCATTCGATTCAGGAGGTTCATATGAGCACGCATTTCATGGGCGAGGGGAACATCGGTTCCGATCCGGAAGTAAAGATGTTCTCCCCCAACGGCAATCAGCCACCGCGTGGTGTCATGCGCCTGAACGTCCGCTTCGACAATCCGGTGCCGACCGATACCGGCAATGTCGACAAGGGCGGGTTCTGGGCGAACGTCGAGATCTGGCATCGCGATGTCGAGCAGTGGGCTCGCTTGTATCAGAAGGGCATGCGGGTCATGGTCTCGGGTCGCATGGTGCTGGATGAGTGGCAGGACAATGAAGGCAACAGCCGGTCGCAGTTCAAGGTGCAGGCCGTTCGCATCGGTATCCTGCCGTTCCGCGTCACCCAGGTTGTGCTCGAGCCCGCTCAGGGACAGCAGACACCTCGTCAGTCGACTTCGCAACAGGGGGCGTATTCCAAGTCCGCTGGGCCAGAGGGCGAATGGGACAATCCGGTGAATACGGGGTCGGACGGTCTGGGGTGAGCGGATCTACGGGCATCAGGAGCGGTTCAACATGAGACCAACAAGGAGTAGTGGGATGAGGCATTGGGTGGTGGCAGTGGGGATGGTGGCGTTGGCCGGATGCGCGGCGCAGGATCACTATTACTCGAACGGTGTTTGTGTCACCTGTTTCGACAATCCGGTCACGGGTGAACCGCTGAACTACGATCCCAGCGAGACGCCGCAGAAGGTGGCGACCAATGCCGAGGGGCAGACGGTCGACGCCAAGAGTCTGGGCAGTCAGAGCGGCTCCATCGATATTGATTCCCGCGTCGATGTCGATACCGCTTATGCCCGGATCAAGTCGGCGATGGGATTCCGCTCGCCTAACGACTTCGAGAGCCCCGAGAGCACGACGGCCAAAATGCAGATGGGCGATGTGGCCTGGAAGCATTCGACGACGCCTGGTGCCTACTACGATCTCGGCGATTACGGTCGGCAGACGCTTGGTGGAACACGATATTCGATTCTGCAGCGGGTTCAGATCGAGAAGAGCGGCGCGGGCTCGCGCATCCACTACAGCTGGGCACCGGCTGACAAGCGAACCCTGTATGACGGGGATGCCATGGAGTCTGCGCTGACACAGCGCCTGAACGCTGCTCTGGACTGATCGCTCATGCCCAACTTCTTCACCATCAAGGATGGTTGGAGTCTGGACGAACAGCTGGGCAACATGCTGCGGGAACTCGACGACACGCAAGAGACCGGCCGGGTCGTCGAGTTTCGTCTTCAGCTCAAGGCATTGATGCGAGAGTACAGAATCAGCGACGAGACGGTCGTCGAGTGGATCGACCAGGGGGTACTCAAGAATGAAAGAGACTGAGGCAGCGGTCTATCAGCGGTTCTTCATTCGCCCCCTCCCAGGACGTCGCCCGCGGATCGAATCGGACATTCAGGCTGTCATCGATCACGCGGTCGATTGCCGTTTGGCTCCCGACGGCACGTTGCTCAAGCCGACGATTCTCAAGCCCGGTCAGGGGCATTACCTCATCCCGATGCGCTGGCTCAGCGGTGAGATCATTACGATCGATGATGCTTCCACGGCGCAATGGTTCTGGCTCGATGCTGACATCCCATTCAATGGCCCGTTGGCTCGGCGATTGGCTCTGACACTGACACGGCACCCCGAGGTGGCCTGCGTAGCCGAGGACAACACGCGCGGTGCCGCCCATGGCAACGCGGAGGCCTGGATCATCGACGACGCCCATTACCTGCTCCAGCACGATTAACATTCCCCGCTGATTCCCCTGATCCAGCCCGTCACGCTGAGGCCATATCCATTCTGTGAGGCCCGGTGTCATGTCCCGTTTGTTTCTCTGCGAAAAACCCTCCCAGGCGCGTGATATTGGCGCGGTTCTGGGGGCGACCCGTAAAGCCGATGGTTGTCTCCAGGGCGATGGCGTCGTCGTCACTTGGGCCTTCGGTCATCTCCTCGAGCAGGCACCTCCAGAAGCCTACGATCCCGAGCTGAAGCGTTGGTCATTGGAGTCGCTGCCGATCCGTCCGGCGCAGTGGAAGAACACGGTGCGCAAGGATGCCAGTAAGCAGTTCAAGGTGATCCAGGGACTGCTGAAGCAGTGCAGCGAAGTGGTGGTGTCCACCGATGCCGACCGGGAGGGCGAAACTATCGGTCGCGAGATTCTCGACGCCTGCCGCTATCAGGGGCGCGTCTCTCGCCTCTGGCTGTCCGCGCTCGACCAGGCATCCATTCGCAAGGCGCTGGCCAACATCCGTCCGGGAGAGTCGACGTATCCGCTGTACCAGGCGGGACTGGGCCGTTCCCGGGCGGACTGGCTGGTTGGGATGAATCTGACCCGAGCGTTCTCGGTGCTGGCTCAGCAGCAGGGTCACCAGGGCGTCCTGTCGGTCGGCCGGGTGCAAACGCCCACGCTGGCCTTGGTCGTCCGGCGCGACCAGGAGATCGCGAACTTCGTTCCCAAGCCGTTCTGGGAAGTGGTGGCAACCTTGCAAGCGCAGGGCGGTTCGTTCCAGGCAAAGTGGCTGCCGGCCAACGCCGACTGGCTCGACGAGGAGGGGCGATGCGTCAATCCTGAAGCGGCGCGAGCGGTCGCATCCCGATGCCAGGGCGCGGCGGCGACCGTCGCGGCCATCGAGACGTCACGGAAAAAAGAGTCGGCGCCGTTGGTGATGGATCTCGGCACGCGGCAGCAGGAGTGCTCGAAGCGATACGGCTTCGGTGCCCAGCAGGTACTCGACATCGCCCAGTCCCTCTATGAGACCCACAAGGCGACGAGCTACCCGCGTACCGACTGCCGCTATCTGCCGACATCGATGCTGTTCGAGGTCGGGGCCGTCGTGACGGCGCTCCTGCATTCGGATGAGAAGCTCTCCCCGGTGATCGGTCGACTGGACCAGACGCTCAAGAGTCGCGTCTGGAACGACAGCAAGATCACGGCTCACCACGGCATCATTCCCACCACGGCGCCTTGCCGTATCGATCGGATGAGCGACGAGGAGTTCCGGGTTTACGATCTCATCCGTCGGCACTATCTGGCGCAGTTCCTGCCGGCGCACGAGTACGATCAGACCGATGCGAGGCTGGATCTCGCCGGCGAGACGTTCGTGGCCTCGGGCCGACAGGTACAGGTCGAGGGTTGGAAGGTGCTCTTCCCCCGAGGGAAGGGCAAAGGGCAGGAAAGTGACGACGAGGAGCAGGAGGCTGTAGGCGCGCAGGCGCTCCCGCCTCTCCGTCAGGGGGAGAGCTGTTCGGTACAGGATCTACTGGTGAGGGATCGTCAGACCCAACCGCCGAAGCCCTTTACCGAGGGTGCGCTGATCTCGGCGATGAAGAACGCGGCCCGGTTCGTCACAGATGAGCGGCTACGAGCGCGACTGCGCGAGAGTGCCGGCATCGGTACCGAAGCGACACGCGCCGGCATCATCGAGACGCTGCTCAGGCGAGGCTTCATCCGGAAAAAAGGGCGCACGATCGTCTCGACACCGGTTGGCCAGGGTCTCATCGCGGCATTGCCACCTCAAATCAGCAACCCGGGGATGACAGCCCTATGGGAGCAGGCGCTGGATCAGGTCGCCGAGGGGGCGATGACGCTGGAGGATTTCATGGAGCGTCAAAGCACATTGCTCGACAAGCTCATCGGTATCGCGCTTCAGCGTCCCCAACTGAATCTCCCCGAAGCACCGAGCGAGACCTGTCCCAAGTGCCAGGCGAAGATGCGCAAGCGCAAGAGTAGCAATGGCCCCTTCTGGTCCTGCTCCCGTTATCCCGACTGCGATGGAACCAAGCCGATCGGGAAGGCGAAGCCACGCCGCAAATCGAAGCCTAGGACAGCTCAAGGAGGACAGGGGTGATGCATCACGATGAGTGGGAGTCCAACTGCACCGAGTATCTGGCCGGAACCGGCGAGGAGCCGGGTGCTTTCGACAAGGAAATGACCGAGACAGAAATCGCGTGGGTAGTCGATCAACGGCTGCGCGCTCAATCCTGGGAGACCTATCCCGAGGTGGTACTGGAGACCTTCGCGGGCCGTCCCGATCTCATCGCGACGCGCCGGGGAATCTGCCAGGTCTTCGAGTGCAAGCGCACGTTGACGCTGGGTGTGATCGAACAGGCGAGCCGGTGGCGAACACACTCGCGGCCGGAGCAGGCGGGCATGCCTCATCTGATCTGGGTCGCCTGCAAACGGCCTCAATATCGATCCAACAATCTGCTGTGGTGGCTGCTGCGACAGTTCGATATCGGGCTCATGTCGATCGAGAAGCAGCCCGCCGTGGAGATCCGCTACGGTGGAGAGGTCGAGATTTCCCCGCAGCGCTACAGCATCACTCGGCGTATCGCGCCACGCATTCAACCGGGCGCGCGCCGATCGGCACATCGGTTGATCGACCAGCTCAATCCCGACATGCGTATCGCTCAGCCGGGAGCGAAAGGGGGAGAGACCGAGTACATGACGCCGTTCAAACGGACCATGGTCCATGGTGGACGAATTTCTGTCATCGGAGCCGGACAAGGAGCGCCATATCGAGCAGATCATCGACTACATGAACGAGAAGGGTGGCCATCATTACGGCACCGATCGCAGCGCCCGGGGAGCGATACCTCCGCATCTTGATCGACTGGGGTATCCACGCACACGAGAGTGGGGCTGCTGGTACAGGAGCAAGGCATGAATGTGATTGACACATTACTGCGTCGATTTGGTCTGGTGAGGGTCAGCTATTTGTATGACCAGCTGAATTTTGCCCGCTCTGTTGGAAAACGTTTGGATGAACATCGTGAAACTGTAGAAGCCATTGAACAGAAAACGGACTTATTTGACGACTTCTGGCATATCAATCACTTGGCAACACAAGATGACTATTTGATGCGGCTATTCCATCTCGTGCATGGATGTTGGCCAGATGAAGCCCATGGAGGTCTACGAAAAACTGGATCGTTTGTGCGGTTGAGGCCTTCGATATTGGGGTCGAGCCAGTTGCCGGAGTATCCGCACCGGCAGGAAGGGGGCCCGACTCCTCCTTGCGATAACGGTGGGACTCATTGATAATTGCCGGTGTACCCCGTTGCCAACTGACGGTCATCAGTTGGTCCCTTTGGACTCTCCTTGGGTCCGAACCCAAAGCGCTATCACCTGGCGAAAGAGCGCACCCCCTCGCAGGCTCCGCTTGCACTACATTGGCGTGTATGCGGGTTCCAGGTTCCCTATATTTCAGGTCGACCGGTCGTCGACCATTTCTTCAAGCCCATTTCGACCGGCCAGCCAGGCATCTCGTCACAGGTGCCTCGCTGGCCGGTTGGACTTGTCTTTACCGTGGCGGCGCCCACCGCCTGACCCCTGGGCTCCCTTTGTGCGGGGATCCGCGCACAACCGTATCGGTCCATCGCCATGATTCGGGACCGGATGCAGCGGCAATCGTCACCATGACTACGAGGGGCATGGCCGATGGCCGGCATAATGGCTGATTCATACTTGCTACCCGAGCCGGTATCGGTAGCCGACTGGACGCGCAGTGCTGGTCCTCAATCCCAAGGCGAGGCGGCGAGAATTCGCTGCCCCGGCTTGCGATTGACGATCGAGATTTGGGGTTGACGCAGGGAAGAAGTGGCGTAATCCTGTCGATGTAAGCCGCTGGTCACTGACGGTCATCAGTGATGCCTTTTGCCTTCGGGCAATTCCCGAAGCCGTTAACGCATCCCGAAAGACGGCGCTCATCTGAGCTGGATGCCACTTCCGAATACTCGGCCTCGCGCCGAACCACCCATCCGGGGGAACACTTTCCCCGATGGGGATGGTGTGTCTCCTGGATTCCTGTGCCTCGATCCAAGGAGTAACACCATGTCCAACTCGACCGATAACCAGTTCTTCGATCTCCATATCACTGGCGTTGGCTACGTCAATCGGATCCGCAAGATCACGCCCAAGCGTGGTGATGCCTTCTGGGCTTGCGACATATCCGCGTTGAATGGCCCTGCCAATGATGTCGAGTATCGCCGTTTCGACTGCCGCGTCAGTGGGGCCGAAGCGGAGAAACTGGTCAAGAAATTCGCCGCAACCGTGGCCGATCGCAAGGAGAAAGGGGCCAACGAGCCCAAGATCCTGATCGGCTTCAAACTCGGCGATCTCTATCCCGATCTGTTCACGCGGACCAGGGGCGATCGCGCTGGTGAAACAGCCGTGAGCCTCAAGGCGCGTCTACTGTTCGTCAATTGGGCCAAAGTTGACGGCGACAAGGTTTATGAAGCGCCACGGCGTGACGAAACCGCGTCGACCCCCACCAGTGCCCAGGCTGGCGAAACAGCGTCGCAGGGAACCGATGCGCCTGCCCAACCTGTTGTCAGCGGATCGGTCGGCGCCGCCGAAGCGGTCATCTGATTCCACCTCACTTACCTCACTGATCGGGAAGCTCGCTTCCCGTCAGTGACGGTTTTCATTCCACCCGCCCGGGGATTCACTCCCCGATCGGGCGGTGTATCTCGGCGCGATATTCTGGAGATACGCCTATGAAGCAGAAAAACCCCGCGCTAGGCCTTGCCATCGCCGAGGCAATCGAGCGCATCGCCTCAACCATCGTAGCGGCCTGCATACTTGGCGGTGTCATTGCCCACCAGATTCAACTCGCCTATGCGGTGTTGGGTGGGGGTATTGCCACTGTCGTGGTATTGGTCGCTGTCGTATTGAGGGTTAGAATCAATCAAACCATTGACGCAGCCAAGGAGGCTGATGGCCAATGAACGATGAATTCCTGCGGTTTGCAGCCGTAATGGCTCCGTTCCTGATTCTCTCGATCGGTGGTCTGGGCTACGCTTGGCTGGTACTCAAGGATTTGCAAAAACGCCAGAAGCATCGGCATCACTGATGCGAGCTGATGCCTGATGGATTCTGCGACTCTGCTGCTTGGCACGATTTTTGTCGTTCTGACCGTTGCGATGACGATTGCCGGCGGTTATGCCTACTTCGTACATCGCAAGTTGGAAGCGCGACGAAAACGCTGATTCAGACAGATCTTTACACGTCATGACAGCCTCCTCCGGGAGGCTGTTTTCGTTTCGGCAGGATAAATCACTTGGTAGGGAGTTCACCGAAGGGGGGGCATGGCACCGCTCTCGATCAATATTGTCTATTCCGATTGATATGTTGGATGCCGACATGCAAAAGTGGGATGTGTTACGTAAGTGTTGTAAACCTGTTTTGATGCTTATGATGTTGTGAGAGTGTGATTATAATTGCATACAACGCAATGCTCATGAGTTTTGAGATGAAACATCCCGACTTGAACCTGTTGCTCGCCTTGGACGCTCTGTTGGAGGAGGGCAGCGTGGCGGGGGCGGCCCGCCGCATGCATCTGAGCCCGCCTGCGATGAGCCGGACTTTGGGCCGTATCCGAGAAACCCTGGGTGATCCGATATTCGTACAGGCCGGCCGCAAGCTCGTCCCCACGCCGAGGGCCATGGCTTTGCGTGAGCAGGTACGGGCAGCAGTGGAGCAGGCGTCAGCGGTGCTGGCACCGACAGCCGAGGTCGAACTGAAGACACTCGAGCGATGCTTCAATGTGCGTGCGACGGATGAATTTCTAAGCATTCATCTGGGGCGTTTGCTGGATGCGATGGCCACGGACATGCCGCTTGCCATGCTGCGTCTGTCTCCGGAAGAGGACGACCTGGACGATGAGGCGCTGCGTAGTGGTCGCATCGATCTGTTTGTCAGCGCTTCCCGTAAGCTTGGACCCGAGATCCGCGTGCAGCCTCTATTCACCACGACTTTCGTCGGCGTGGCGCGCGAGAATCATCCGGTTTTCGATGCTGACATCACCCTAGAGCAGTTCGTCCGTTGGGAACATGTTGGCGTTTCCCGACGGGGTAAATCCCACGGCCCGATCGACGCCGCGCTGGAGAAGCATGGCTTGAAACGGCGTGTCTCTCTCGTTGTCTACTCGCCCTATGTGGCACTGTTTGCGTTACAGGACGCCAACCTGATTTTGCCACTGCCCAGGCATCTCGCCAGCAGTGCTCTTGCCGCCGGGCTTCGCATTCGGTTGTTCGATTTGCCGATGGCGTTGGAAACCGCGCCACTTACTCAGGCCTGGCATCCCAGGCTTCAGAACGACCCTGCTCATCAGTGGTTAAGGCGCACGATCTATGACTTGTGCAACGCAGAGGCGTCGTTGCCCGTGACATGAAGCAGTACCTGCCTCAATCGATGCGTCTGATGCACTCATCGGTTTCGATAAAGTCACTACTCGGCATTCAAGACTCTCATTATCGTAATACGACTCATTACCAAAAAGTGGGTCGATCATGTGTTCCGCGCCAGTCAATCCGACGCCTCCGGTTACTCCTGCCCAACCCTATGCCGGGCTGATTCGCTGTCTTTCCTGCTGTGACCTGACTACACCTCGCGCGACCTATGTCCTCCGCTCGGTTCTGGCCGC
>NZ_CEXLVS010000041.1:8953-14374 GCF_982684285.1 Salinicola sp.
TGGCACTCGTCCTCGCCTACTGGTTCGATCTGGAAGCTCCTTATTCGGCTGCGTCCTCCGTGCTGCTGGTCATCAATCCGGTTCAGGGGGCGGTCATCGGCAAAGGCATCTGGCGGGTCATCGGCACACTGGCCGGCATGCTGGCTGCACTCGTACTGATGAGTCTGTTTGGACAGATGCCATGGCTTTTCTTGCTGGGGTTCGGCGTCTGGTTGGGGCTGTGTGTTGCGGGCATGACACTAGTGCGCCATTTCCGGGCCTATGGTGCCGCGCTGGCCGGGTACACCGTTGGCTTGGCTGTCTACGGTGCGCTAGAGCACCCTCAAACGACCTTTGCGCATGTGGTGGATCGTGGTTCGGCCGTGTTGATCGGAGTGATGTGTCTGGCCTTGGTATCGTCGCTATTCAGCGCCCGCCGGGTACGCCAGCGTCTCGAAGCCCAGTCGACACGGTTGCTTGTGGCCAGCGCAGAAACGCTGGCGACTCAGCACGAAGCGCTGGAGGAAGGGATTGGAGGTGGCTCCATGCAAGTCCCACCCGCCCGGCGGAAGCTCATTGCCGAGGTCTATGGCATAGATGATCTGCTGGCACTGGGGAAGGCCGAATCGATCGATCTGGCACAGCAGGGGGCCATGGTACGGCATGCCATGGCATCGCTATTCGCGGCCCTGGTCGGCGGCATCCCGCCTTTATCCGAACATAGTGCCAGCATGCGGGCGTTACGAGCTTTGCAGCCGGAGCTCGAACGGTCATGGCGCGATGCCGCAAGCGACGTATCGGCTCGAGACTTCGGCAAGGCGAGGCGACGCTTGTGCGAGAGTCGTGAACGTCTGATGGCCAGACTCGAGTCGGTCTCGTCAGTGCCAGCCGAGCAGCCGGCGCTGCTGATCGCGGGTGATCGATTGGTAGAGCAGATCGACGATTATCTAGCGGCATTGGACGGTATCGCGGCGTTACATCGTCCAAGCGTTCGCCCCATCCTGCCTGCCGTACCCTTTCACCGGGATTGGACGGCAGCGATGCAAAACGGCTTGCGTGCGATGCTGATCGTGGTACTGGGCGGTATTTTCTGGATCGCGACTGGCTGGCAACACGGCAACATGATGTTGGCGGGGCTCGCGGCTGCCTGTGCACTGCTGTCCACGGCGCCCAATCCTGCCGCTGGAGCGATCGCTTTCATCAAAGGGACGCTAGCCGCCGTGGTGATGGCTTTCGTGTGTGCATTTGGGGTGCTGCCGCACATCGAAGGGCTGTTCTTGCTGCTGATAGTTTTGGGGCTTTTCTGGCTGCCTGCTGTCTTTCTCACCACACTGCCTCGCCATGCATTGGCCGGCATGGCCTATCTCGTCGGGTTCACGACCTTGGCAGCGCCTGCCAACCCCATGCAGTACGACCTGAGCCTGTTTCTCAACGCTTCGGTGGCGTGGTTACTGGCCGTGTTTTTTACCCTGCTTGGCTTTCGACTGCTGCTGCCGCGTACCCCCGCACGCGATATCGAACGACTGCGCCATCGTATCCGCGATGAGGCGCTCTCCCTGTTACGACGTGCACCGACAGATGCGCGTCGCTGGCAGTGGCGCCAGCAGCATCGTATGGCTCGTCTGGGTGCCGTGCTCCAGAACCAGCCTGATGCTATGGATCATGCCATCAGTGATGCGCTCGCCAGTCTGCACCTGGGGCGGGAGCTGATGCGCTTGCGGCACTGGCTGAAGGCTGCACCAGCGCGATCTCCCATTCGCCCCACGGTGGAGAAGACGTTAAAGCAAATGGCGTGTCGCGCGGACGATCTCCTCATGGCGGCTCGCCATGCGCGCCGTGCCGCGCGCCTGATGATGGCAACGGATGTCGTTGAATCGGGCCGCGCAGAGAATCGGCAACTTATGGCCGCTGCATTGATCGATGTTGCCGAGCTGATCGAAGGCCATGCCGATTACTTCTCCGGGCTTCCGCGAGGTGGCGCCAATGCTCAGTGAAGTGGCTGTGGCGGGCATCTATCTGCCACCCCTCTTTGTCTATGCCTTGATAGTGGTACCGCTATTTCTGGGAATGCGATTCCTGATGGGGCGCAGCGGCTTGTTGCGCTGGATCTGGCATCCAGGGCTGTTCGAATTCGCGATCTCTGTCTGCCTGCTGTCTCTCTTGGTGCTCTATGTCTAGGTGTCGTATGAAACGTCTATTAATGCCTGTTGCAAAAGCGATCCTGACTCTGGGCGCGGTCATCGCCGCGATGCTATTGGTAATCGCACTATGGCAAGCCTACGTACTGGCTCCCTGGACCCGTGATGGTCGAGTCAATGCGCAGGTCGTACGCATCGCTCCCGAGGTCTCCGGGACGATCGCCGAGGTCGCTGTCACCGATGATCAGTATGTAAAGCGCGGAGAGGTGTTGTATCGCATTGATCCTGAGCGCTTCGCACTGGCCGTCGAGCAAGCCGAGGCGCGATTGGCGTCAGCGACAGCGACGCTGAGCCAGAAGGTCGACTATGCCAAGAGACGAAAGGGGTTGGGAGAGTATGTCTCTCGTGAACAGGTTCACAGCGCCACGCAGGATGTGGATATCGCCAGGGCGGAAAAGCACCAGGCCCAGGTCGCGCTGAATCTGGCTCGGCTGGACCTGGCACATGCGACCCTGCGCTCCCCGGTGGATGGCTATGTGACACATCTACGCTTACGCAAAGGTGACTACGCGGTGGCTGGGCAGCAGAATCTCGCCGTGCTGGATGCGAACAGTTTCTGGGTCACGGGCTATTTCGCCGAGACCAAACTCCAGGGCATCCATCCCGGGGCAGCGGCAACGGTCCAACTGATGGGCTTCGAGGCGCCATTACGAGGCCACGTGACCAGTATTGGACGCGGCATCGCCAATACCAACGAGGGAGTCGATGATCAGGGGCTGCCGAGTGTCGAGCCGAGTTTCAGCTGGGTGCGTCTGGCCCAACGTATTCCGGTGCATATCGCCATCGATCGGGTGCCAGAGAACATCGAGCTGGCCGCCGGTATGACGGGCAGTGTCGAGGTCGACCAAACTCCCGGAGGGAATGCGCGACTACATGGGCGTTTGATAACACTGCTGCATCGCTGGATGTGAGGTGGGCCTCAGGTCCATGCTTGTGAAATTCCTTTCGATATCTGTCGGCCGAGGCAAGGTGTTAATACAAATGGGAAAAAAATTGGAGTTTATGCCCCCTAGGATTCTCCGCTGTTCCTTCGTTGTATCGTCCCTGGCCCACATCATTGGGTCAGCGCCGCGCAATAGATAGAGCCCTTTAAAGAAATAGCTCAAGACTTCGATGATCCCTTTCGGGTGAGATCGCCTACTACCCGCAAAAGCCCTGCTGGTGCAATTAACATTTCCCGTCGCGAGTACCCTCGGGCTTCGGCACGGTGAACCCGATCACGATCATTCAGGTTCCCCGCGCGAGGCCAAACTCGATGTATCCCTTCCAGAAAACCCGTGTCGTCCCCTTAGCATTCTTGATTGCGCTGCTAGCCGGTTGCGCGCATCAGCAACCAACCCCGCAGCCAAGCGAGAGTGAGCGCCTGGCCGCCGACTATCCTGACGCCGAGAAGATGGCCCTTGCGGGAAGCAAAGAAGGGCATCATACCCGCGTAGTGGCCACCGGTCTGGATCAGCCCACCTACGATGTCGAGCCTGATGTCTACCGTGATCTCAATGCGTCACGAGTCGAGGTGATGCGAGGCGGGCGTTACGCCCTGGTCACGGCCAATGCCACGTTGCAGCAGCGCAACCTCCTCGAGCAGACCGTCAATGTCTCGATCCCTGCCTCCATGAGCCCATCGGTGGAAGATGGTTTGCGCTACACCCTGCAGCACACCGGTTACAGCCTTTGTGCTCCCCAGGGTGAACCGCAGCAGCTGCTCTATAGCCGACCCTTGCCGACGGCGCATTTCCGTCTGGGGCCGATGCCACTTCGCGAGGCCCTGCAGGTTCTCGCCGGTAGTGCTTTCGAGGTTCAGGCCGACCCCATCGCCCGGACCATCTGCTACCAGGTACGCGATCAGCGACTGATCGAGGAGACCGGTCATGACGGATGATCGCCAGCGGCCCGTCGATTCCGGTGATCCGGAGCAGGAGCCTCGATCGGAGGCGCCAGTAGATTCGGATACGGGAGGCGTCGGTCGTCGCGAACCCTCGTTCTCCCATCATGATGATGATGACAGACAGGACTTAAGTGACGCCAACCGCGAGGAAGTCGGTCACGAGGTGCCAAATTACAGCTCCCACGCAGAGAGTCGCAGACGTTGGAGTCCGATGCGACTGACGCTCCTGGGGCTTGGGATTCTTGCTGTTTTGGGGCTCATCTATTTCGTTCTATTTGCCGGTTCGGAGCCGAAGGGGCCAACGCTGGAGTCTCGATTGCAGTCCCAGCAGCAGGTCATAGACCAACTGCGCGTGCGGGTCGAAGAGCTGCAGAGCGGCCAGGACGAGCGTCGCAGTCAGGCCGAGGGCACCAGCAACCGCCTTGGCGAAATCGCGTCACGCCTCGACGATTTCGAGACGAGCCGACAGGATTCGCCGCTGCAGGCATTGCCCGAGCGCGTCCAGGCGCTCGGGGAACGCCTTGATGAGCTGTCCAGCTCCGTGGACGTGCGATTCAGTGCGGCGCAGGAAAAAGAGCAGTCGCTCGAGTCATCGATCAAGGAGGTGCGCAAGCTCCGAGCCAACCAAAAGACCAGCACCCAGCAAGGCCAGCCAAGCCCTCAACGTCGGACACGACGTCAACCCGAGCCGCCGTCACCGCCGTTCTCGGTGTCGGGCGTCGAGCTGCGCGGTGGGCGCAGCTATCTTGCCGTGGCATCCGGGGCTGCCGGGCGCTTGAGCGATCTGCGCCTGGTTGGTGAGGGGCAGAACATCGGGCAGTGGCACCTGTCGTCGATCGAGGGCCACTCGGCGGCGTTCATCATCAACGGCCAGACCGTGGTGGTCCCGGTTCCTTGAGGAGAGCCCCATGACGCTGAATTGCAATCGACGCTTGGCTTACGCCCTGCTGCTGTTTACGGCTTTGCCCGTGTGGGCTCAGGAGGGGCAGGAGAGCGAGTCGACGCGTATCGATCAGACGCGGTTGGAGCAGAGCAGCCAACGGGCTGCCGAGGCCTGGGGCCTGAACCAGCAAGAGTATCGACGCTACGAGTCGATCATGGAGGGGCCGCGTGGCACCTGGTCCCCCGATCTGGATCCGCTGACCGCCTTGGGATTGGAAGCTCGCAGTCAGGCTGAGCGTCAAAAATACGCTGAGAAGCTGGTTGAAACCGAGCGCGCCCGCGTCGAGGCGGAACTCGCGTTTCAACGCGCCTACGACGACGCCTGGCAGCGGCTTTATCCCAACGACATGCCGGTCAATTCATTCTCCACAAGAGATGGTGAAGACGCGACCCAATCGGTGTTCGGCAGCAACCCAT
>NZ_CEXLVS010000041.1:14384-21797 GCF_982684285.1 Salinicola sp.
GCCAACGCCTGAATGTGGTGGTGGCCACCGAGGGGTGTGACCAATGCGATGCGACCGTGAAGCGTCTGCTGAACAGCGGTGCGGCCATGGACATCTGGGTCCTGGACGCCAACGGAGACGACGATCGCATTCGCAGCTGGGCGGCTCAGGTCGGTATCCCACCGGCGAAAGTGCGTGCCGGCACGGTGACGCTCAACCATGGTGGCTCGCTGAACGTCGACATCAGTGATCTGCCGCGTGTCGCGCCGAGGGGCTGAGCGATGATCTCGCGCGCGCTGAAAGCTGCATTGACTGGACTGGTGACGGCGGTAGTTGCCGGCCTGGCCCATGCCGAGCAACCAGACATCCCATCAGCCTATGTGGTCGCCGCCGAGGAGCATGGTGTACCGCCGGCGGTGCTCTACGCCGTGGCCAGCGCCGAGTCGGTCGTGAGTCTCGACGCGGGGCGTCGCCCCTGGCCCTGGACATTGAACGTCGCTGGAAAGTCGATGCACTTCGGCGATCGAGACTCGGCGTGCCGGGCGCTGACCGACGCGCTCGAGACGACGCAGATCGTCGACGTGGGGATCGCGCAGCTCAACGTGCGCTGGCAGCCGCAATTATTCGGCGCTGGCCAGCGTTTCGCGGATCCCTGCGATGGTCTCGACCCTTACGCCAATCTGGATGAGGCAGCGACGCTCATTCGTGGCCACTTCGATGACGCCGGCGACTGGCTGATCGCGGCCGGGCGCTATCACCGCCCAGCAGGAGGCCGTCCCGCCGAGCGCTACCGATCCGTGGTCAGCGAGGAGCTGGCCAGGCTCGGCACGTCCCCTTCGCTGGAAACAGCGTCTCCGACACGGATAGCTATACGCCAAACACCTGCTCCGGAGCGAGCGCACCGACCTGCGATGGTGCCAATTGGGAGTGGTCACTCAGCTGCGTCTGGTGAGGCGCTGACTTGGGTGACACCCGCTCCACGTACGCCCGACACCGACGTCACCTGGGTAACGCCCGAGCAGCGTCCCTGGATGGCTGAAGTCGCCATTCGATAACAAAAGGAAAGGTCCATGGAAGATCTGAGAGAAGTGCGCGTTTCAATACCTCCTAGTACAGCTGATGTTCTCGTGAAGTGCCCGGCCTGCGGTGTTGGGGCAGTTCATCACGCCTCCAACTGGCCCTGCATCAATACCGAAGGCGTGTTTCTCGTCTCCCCAATTGCCACATTCGGGACGGAATGCAGCGCATGTAGCGAGCCATTTCTTTTCGGCCCTCTTCGGAAGAACGTCGAGAAGGGGGCGTTATGACGAAGCCTTGTCTGTTCTTGATCCTGATGCTCTGTCTACCACTCGCACAGGCTCAGCCTGAGGTAGACCGACCGCCAGGACTACCCCAACTGACCGTGGTCGCCGACCACGGTGGCGAGTCGGCCCGACCTTACTACGTGGCGATCAAGGGAGCCGGGGTCGGTGAGGAGCAAGGCTACTCACCGCAGCTGGGTAGTTCATCTCGCCCAGATCGTCCCTACGGCGAGTACGACATGCTGCCGCTCGAGAGCGAGCTGATGACACCCGGCAACGTGACGCCGCGTGAATTGGATCTACCCGGCGGGTTCACGCCCGTCTTTTTGATTGGTGACGACGACTTGTCTCGACAGTGGCTGGCTCAGCGTGGCGACATCCTGCGCGAGATGAATGCGGTGGGGCTAGTCGTCCAGGTAGCCGATGAGCCGTCTCTGCAAGCACTGCGCGACGCGGCCCGAGGGCTCGAGCTTCGTCCTGTCTCGGGCGACGGATTGGCCGAGCGACTCGGCCTACGACACTACCCGGCGTTGATCAGCCAGCGGGGCATCGAGCAATGACATCACAAGGGGAGCGATCCATGGCTACCGTTCACTGCTTCGTCTGGGATCGATGGAAAGAGGTCGAGACGGATGCGTTACGTTCGGGGGATATAATTCATCGTGCGGGAGAGCTTTTTCAGATCATTGCTCCCGCCTATGTCGAGAAGGGGAAGCCGCACTTGCCGGCCAGACGGCTGGAACAGGAGCCGATCCGTTTGATGGTGGGGGAGTTTGCCGAGGGGCTCGATCATGTCTGCATGGCAATGGATATGACGGGGTCTGATCTGCGTGAATATGACAATGGCGATGCGCAGTTGCTCGATCTGGAAGCGGGGCCAGGACACATCTGCTCTCCGCGACTCCCCAGGGCCGAACTCGAGCGCTTCTGCGAGGTGCATATCGAGCATTATCAGGCCCATTTCGACGAGCATGAATCCCGGCTTGATCGTGGGGAACGCATTCCGCTTAAACCCTGGTGGGAAGGAGCCGCTTCATGAGCAGCAATCACCCCCTCGAATCCCTCCTGCGACCCGCCGTCGAGCTGTACACCGTCTGGATCTGCGCCGGCTGCGTCGTCCTGTGTATCTGGGCACCCTGGTCGCTGGCACTGGCGCCGAGTGTAGGCATCACCACAGCAGCGGGCTTTGCGGCGTTCGGCGCCTGGCGCTTTCGCCAGGCATGGGTCGTGCTGCGCTATCGCCGCAACATGCGCCGTCTGCCGCGCTTCGCGTTGCCGGCGCGCAAGGTGCCATTGAGCCGGCGGAGCTTGTGGCTAGGCAAGGGCTTCAAATGGGATGCCCAGCACACCCAGCGGTTGCACGAAGCGGCCCAGCCCGCCGCCAAGGGGTATGTTCAGCCGAGCCCGTGGTATCAGCGTGCCCGCCGTCTCGAACAGTCGATGGAGGGCGGAGCGGTCGGCCAGCATATCGCCGCGCTGCTGCGTTGGGACTCGATGCTAAATCCGGTGCGGCCGCTACCACCGGTCGGCGGGCGTCCAGCGCTGCATGCCGTCGAGTGGCGAGAGCACGATGTCTGGATGCCGCTCGGTGAGCGGGTGGGGCACACCCTTGTGGAGGGAACGACCCGCGTGGGCAAGACGCGTCTGGCCGAGATCCTGATCACCCAAGACATCCGGCGTGGCGACATCACGATCTGCTTCGACCCCAAGGGGGACGCGGATCTGATGATGCGCATGTACGCCGAGGCTCAGAAGGCTGGACGGGGTGACGAGTTTTACATCTTCCATCTGGGCTGGCCGGACGTCTCGTGCCGTTACAACGCCGTGGGGCGCTTTTCTCGGCTATCCGAGGTGTCGACCCGCGTGACCGGTCAGCTCTCCGGCGAGGGAAACTCTGCCGCGTTTCGCCAGTTCGCCTGGCGTTTCGTCAACATCGTCGCCCGCGCCCGTCACGCGCTGGGTGAGCGGCCAAGCTACGGCCAGATCCTGGCTGATGTGGTGAACATCGATGCGCTGTTGATGCAGTACGTCCAGCAGATGCTGGAGCAGCAGCTTCCAGGGTCGAACCAACAGATCACCGACATCGAGGGGAAGACCAACGACAAGAACACGCCGCGTAACCTGCAGGGTCGCCACAAGCGGGTGGTCGCGATCGTTCAGTACCTGCAACAGCCCGATGTCATCGAATCGTTGAGCGACCCCGTGCTCGATGGCTTGCTCTCTGCGGTGCGCTATGACAAGACCTACTTCGACAAGATCGTGGCGTCGCTTCTACCACTGCTCGAGAAGCTGACCAGCGGCAAGATCGCCGAGCTCCTCTCGCCGGACTACGACGACATCGAGGACGAGCGTCCGATCATCGATTGGCAGCAGATCATTCGCAAGAAGGGGGTGGTCTATGTCGGCCTCGATGCGCTGAGCGATTTTGAGGTCGCTCAGGCGGTGGGTAATTCGATGTTCGCCGACATCGTGTCGGTCGCCGGTCATATCTATAAATTCGGGTCCGAGGATGGTCTTCCCGGGAAGGGTGGGAGCCAGAAGCTGCCGATCAACCTGCACTGCGACGAGTTCAATGAATTGATGGGCGATGAGTTCATCCCACTGATCAACAAAGGGGGCGGTGCCGGCATCCAGGTGACGGCCTATACCCAGACGCTCTCGGACATCGAGGCGCGGATCGGCTCTACGGCGAAGGCAGGCCAGGTGGTGGGCAACTTCAACAACCTGATCATGTTGAGGGTGCGCGAGGAGCGCACCGCGCGATTGCTGACCGACCAACTGGCCAAGGTGAACGTCTCAACCCGGCTGATGGTGTCGATGGCCAGTGACAATGCCGATGTGAACAGCGACCAGGATTTCAGCTCCTCGGCAGGCGACCGCATCGGCACCGAGTCCGTGGAGATGCTGACGCCCAATGATGTCATCAATCTGCCCAAGGGGCAGGCCTTCGCGCTGCTCGAGGGCGGCCAGCTCTGGAAGATCCGCATGCCGCTACCCTTGCCGGACAAGACCGAGGACGTGCCGAAGGATGTGGCCGACATCGCGGGTCGCATGCGCGCCAAATACGCCACGGGCGATCAGTGGTGGACGGGCGTCATGCCGCCGCCGATCCATATGGATTTCAGCAATCCGCCGAGTCTGCATGAGCCGGTCGAGCGTGATGCCGCCATGGTGGACGGCGGAGCCGGGGAGGTGAGTCATGGCGAGGGATGAGGCACCGGCGCAGCGCGCCGAGAAGAAGCGCAGTGGGCTGGTCGGCACGCTACTCAAGCTGCCGTTCACGCTTATGGCCATCGTTGTGGTGTCGATCTTTTGCTCGATTGTGATCGAGTGGATTGGCATCTACTTCGATTGGTTCAGTCAGACGGGATCCGATCATGCCTATCAGACGATGGTGTCCGAGATGGGGTATCTGGACAGCCAATTCACCCGCTCTCTACTGGTGTCGGCACCGGTCGAATTTGCCAATCGTGTCGTGGATACCTGCTATCAGTGGCTGTTCGTGAAGTCGGGCGTTGCCGCCTGGGTGGAATCGGGTAGCGGCTCGGAAGGGTGGCTTGGTGTGGTCAAGACCTACTTGCAGGCGGGCATGTACGTCACTCTGATGACGCTCACACGCTGCGTCATCCTAATTCTGACCTCTCCACTGTTTGTGCTGGCTGCGCTGGTCGGATTCACTGACGGCCTGGTGAGTCGCGATCTGCGCCGCTTCGGGGCTGGGCGTGAGTCGGCGTTCATCTATCACCATGCCAAGCGCATGGTAACACCGATCTTCCTGACCGGCTGGCTGGTCTATCTGTCGCTACCGTTTTCGATCCACCCGAACCTGTTTCTGCTGCCCTGTGCGCTGCTGTTTGGGCTGATGATTGCCATCGCGACCTCGAGCTTCAAAAAGTACCTCTGAACCAATAGCCCTCGTTCATCGCCCGACGCCACCTGGGTGGATCGGGCGCCTCTTGCGCCTTCAAGAATACCCCGCTGTTTCGCTTAACGTTTTGAGCTGATCCCCGAGTGAGTTGCCTCGACCATGAACCCATGTCGTCACCACTCACGACGGGACTCAACCATGACGGTGCGCCAACGCTTTTCCTTTCCCACGCTGTTCACGAGCCTCCTGTTCGCCAGCAGCTACAGCTTCGTGTGTCCTGCGCAAGCGAGTGACATCGATGAGATCCAGCGCCGGGATCTGGCCCTGATCCAGACCCAAATCGAGCAGATCAAGGTCGTGGTCGACCGCATCGACGCCAGGCAGCAGAACGCGGATCCCGAATCCACGCGGATCTACTTCGACATCCCACGGCTACGCAGTGACCTGCAGTCCATCACCAGCGGTATCGATGCCTACCTCGCACCGGATCGCCTGCTGCCGCGACAACCCCAGCCGCTTGACGGCGATTATCTCGACGACCGGGGGCAGTAGTGGAAGCGTTCGAGGCGGGCGCCGGCATGGGCGGTCAGGAGTTGTCCTGGCTCATCGCCGGTGTGGGATGTGTGGCCATTTTGCTGTGTGCCGGGTGGATTCTCATGTCGGCCTACCGCGGCTGGGGCAAGGGACGTGTAGACGGAGACGTCGTGGCCACCGTTGCAGTCAAGTCAGTGCTGCTGATCCTGCTTTTTTTCTGGCTGTTTCTGTCCTGACGGAAATTGCCAAACCTGACCCTCGTCATGAGGGCAAGCAGTAGCCCCTGCTGGGGTAAAAGCCAAGTCGGCAAACCATCTCAAGAGGAAGCCATCATGTCGCTGCAATCACTGTTCCAACGGTTTGGCGGTGGGTTCAACCGCACCTGCCAAAAATTCGTCGTGTTGGCCAGCACGGCGGTACCGGGTCTCGCCCTGGCCGATCTCCCGACACTCGAGGAGCCGACGCAGGGCGGTGGAGGGATTCGCTCCCCCGCCCAGGGGTACATGTACGACGGTTTCGTCCTCGCTGGTTTGCTGCTATGCACCGCCGCTTTCATCTGGGTCGGCATCGGCTGCCTGGCGTCGTTCAACGAAGGGCGACAACGCGGCGAGTGGACCAAATTCGGCGTGACCGCCTTCATCGGCGTCGTGCTGATCCTGGTCATCATCTGGCTGAGCACTGAAGCCGCACCGATCCTGGCTCAGTGAGGGGGCGTCATGGCAAGCATCGATTTCCTGCCGAAACGGATCAACGACGCCCCGGTGGTTTTTCGGGGCATGACGTTAGGGGAAGTCTGCATCATGGCGGTGACGGGCTTCGTCGGCGGCATGCTTCCGGGCATCGTCCTGGCGTTCGTGTTCGGGATGCCTGCCATGGCACCTACCGTTGCCGTGGCGGTCATGGCACTCGCCCTGGTCGTCGGCGGCACCGTCATGCGTCGGCTACGACGTGGCCGTCCTCCCTCACTGCTCTATCGCCAGATCCTGTATCGATTCGCCGTCTACGGCATCAATCTCGGCGGTGAAACGCTCATCACTCGCTCAAGCCCCTATCGCCTTGGGCGTGAGCCCCGGAGTCAAGGAGAACTGCGATGAGTCGCCTACGTAACGCACTGGGGGCGCGTGACGCCCACATCACCACGCTGCGCGGCATCATCATCGTCCTGGTCTTGCTTTCCGCCGGGCTGGGCTTCGGTTGGTACAGCGCCCCCAAGGATCTGACCATCTCGATTCCACCGGATTTGCGCACGGGCTCGACTCAGAAGTGGTGGGAGAAGCCCCCCTCCGCCGTCTATGCCTTCACCACTTACGTCTGGCAGCAGATCAACCGCTGGCCGTCCAACGGTGAGGCGGATTACAAGCGCAACCTCTACGCCTACTCACCGTTCTTGACGCCCTCCTGCCAGGCCGAGCTCGAAGAAGACTATCGCTATCGCAAGCAGCGCAACGAGCTGGATCAACGGGAGCGGAGCGTCTTCGAAATTCCCGGTCGTGGTTTCAGTAACGAGCAGTCAGGACCTGGCTCAGTGGAAGTCGTCTCTCGGGATCAATGGATCGTGAACCTGGATCTCGCCGTCAAGGAAACCTACGCCGGCACGCCCGTGCGCGACGTCTACATGCGCTTTCCCATCAGAGTCGTACGTGCCGAGGGCGATCCGCAGAACAACAAGTGGGGCATGCAGATCGACTGCCTTGCCCGCCCGGCCCAGCGACTGGAAATCCCACAGCAGGA
>NZ_CEXLVS010000042.1:0-21679 GCF_982684285.1 Salinicola sp.
CCCTGCCTTGGCTAGATGCCACGGACGGCCTTGTACTGATGCCATGGTCTAAGTGACTGGCACTTCAGAGAACATTAATTTACATTCTTAACATTCAGCAATGAGCATGGGGTCGCTCATCCCCACGATGCAATGGGCTGGTCAGCTGCATCGGCTAAGGCCGCTTTCGACCCAAAGCGGACATGGCGATATAGAAATCGGGCTCCAAGGTCTGGGAGTGGTCGCATTCTTGCCGAGCGTCCCATAAAGACAGTAAAGGAGAAAGTCATGGGAATTAAACCAGGGCCGAAAAGAACTGCTAAATCAACCGGAAAGCCAGACAGGTGTCAACGCGATAACAAAAGCACTCCTGGAAATACGAAATCGCTTAAACCTCATAAACACAAACCAGGTGATTAATAGGGAGGTTGACAACTTCTGGAATTAAGTGGTCGTTGCTTTTTACACGAAACTTCATCAAGTGAATGCTCATGAATAGACCAAAGCGGGCAAGACCGCCAAAGCCACCAGATAGGCCGCAGAACCCAAGACCACCAAGGCCGCCAGGGAAAAGCGAATGGGTAAAAGCTCATTGGCGTTACGATTACAACAGCGGTCGATGGGAGTGGGTTTTAGGCCACTGGCGCAAGTAACGGAACTCCTAACAATATGTTGCAGTGCTTTTCGGCACCTAGGGTGCCCCCATCGGACAGTCTAGGGAACCTGCGAATAAGCCCTGGCTCATGGGAGGAAGCTATATCGGAGGGAACTGAGTGGTATCGAACATCGCCTACCATGGTCGGAACACGACCTTCGACGTGCCTGACGCCTTTAAGTTTGATGGTGTCGCCTATGATGCGGACATTAAGTTCCTTGAAGCCCTTCCTGTGTGGAGCGGAACTCCGAAGGGCCTATCCCTCTGGCAGAACCAGAAGCAGGCAATAGCTCTCGGCGCCGCCTACGTCCGCGTCTCGCAACCAACGAGCGAACGCGAAGGCGCCCTCATCAAAATGCCGACAGGTAGCGGAAAATCGGGGGTCATCGCCGTGCTGACACGATGCCTCCCCAAGGTCCGCCGCGCGCTGGTACTAACGCCCCGGGAAGGCTTGGTTCAGCAAATGCACGCCGACATCCGGCGCAGGTTTTGGGTGAACATGGGATGCGCAGAGCCGGGTGACGAGGTCTGGTCAGGCCCTGGCGTCGAGCCGACGTCGATCGAGATTCTGCTGCCGAACAGCACTCGAACCAAAAAGATTTGCAACATGGTGGTCGATAGCGATCGAACGGTCCTTGTCGGCACCCTCCAGGCTCTCGACAAGATCCGGACGGACCGAGATAAGCTGAAGCGCAAGGGTGCCGGCGGTCAGCTGGAGGACGCAAAGGTGGCGGAACTCGCCCGGCTGGACCGCATCCTTGAGCTGCTAGGCACGTTCGACCTTGTCGTCGTGGACGAGGGTCACTACGAGCCTGCGCCGTCGTGGAGCCGGAGCGTCAGAGAACTCGCGCTGCCAACTATACTGCTTAGCGCTACCCCATTCCGCAACGACTACAAGCTTTTCACCGTACGCGGCTCGTTCGCCTACAACTTCTCGTTTCCGAAGGCGGCTGAAGCCAAGATCGTGAGGGAAGTGCACTTCGCCACGCTGGACTCGCAGGACGGCAGCGCGACGGCCATCGACTCCTCTAACAAGGATACCGACCAAGAGCTAACCGACGGCGATGCATCGGCCATCAAGACCTTTGCTACCCAGCTGCTCGAACTTGCTCCGCAGCTCACCAAGGACCACCCGGCTGGAGCCAAAATCATCGTTCGCGCCGCATCATGGAGCGCTCTCGCGGCGTTGCAGCCCCTCCTCGCGGGAAGCCGGAAAGCGAACGCGGTGCTGATCCATGACCAGGTGGGCAAGGGTGAAAACCGCAAAGGGCATCCACTTCGCTTCGTCACGGTTAGGGAGGCGCAGAACAAGGCTGAAGAAGCGACGTTCTGGCTGCACCAGACAAAACTGCTTGAAGGCATCGACGATCCGATGTTCGTCGCGGTCGCGATACTGGACGATTTCACGAACGAACGCCAGTTGGTGCAACAGATCGGCCGCGTACTGCGCTCGACCGATGCGAAGCGCCAGCAGATCCAGACGGCGACGGTGGTCGCACGCAACGCCGAACAGTTCGCACGTCTCAAGACCAGTTGGGAACAATACCTGGCCTTCGAAACCGCAGGAGAGGAGAGCCTAGCCAGCATCATTCCCGGCGAGGCCTATTTGCCCGAGAAGATCGTCCCGGGAATGCCCGATCAACAGTACGTCGACGGGAGCTTCCGCCAGAGACTTCCAGTAACAGGTCCGCTGCACCGTGAAGATCTTTTGGTCCCCCGCCGCGCCGCGATCTTCACCATCGGTCCGGACTTCGACGCGACCCTCGCGGAAACCGAGACCCGCGAGGGCATCCTCGCCCGCAACCGCTTCGTGGTCCACCCTGTCACCGGCTTACCTAAAGATGTCTGGGGCTGGACCTTCTTTACCGTCGACGAAAGCCCCTACCTTAGCCGCCACTTCGTTACTGAATGGCAGTTTGGGGTCACGTTGATGGTGCGGATCAACGACCGACTGTTTGTGTTCGACACTGACGGTGTGCCGTTCGACGCCAGCAAGATCGGCGTCACGCGGCTGGACAGGCAGATCCTCGTCCGGCTCTTCGGCCCGAGCAGCAATGATCGGAAGGTCCGCATCACCAAGTTGGCTGCCGCGTCGCTGGAAATGGCAGACCGCGCGATCCGAACGACGACGACAAGCACCGCATCTTTCGAGGACACGTTTACGGACTTGCTGGATGCGGTGCTGCTTCCAACCAACGTCGCGGGATATGTCGGCGGTACTGCCCGCTATCTAGGCCTTAGCCGCTCCAAGGTCACCGACGCAAGCGTCCGCCGCGTCGGCGTCGATGACTACGTGAAGTGGGCTACCAACATCGACCGCGAACTCACCGCAGTGACGGTGGGCAACCGGGTTTTTGATCGTTTCGCGCAGCTCACAACACCGGACCCCGACAAGGCGATAGAGCCCCGAAATATTCTGCTCGACCTGCAGCCACTTGACGATTTTGGAGTGTTCATTGCCGACCGCGATGGTCAGCCGTCGACGCCGATGGCGCCGTCCGTGCTCGACCTCTGCGCCGACATCGACGCTGGCCAATTCCAGATAACGATGATCGACGGCAACAAGGTCGGCTGCTCGATCAGCTACAATCCCAAGTCCGGCCGCTACGCGATCTCAAGCGACGAACTCAACGCCATCTTCCAGCAAGGACTCTCCGCGTCGGGTACGGTCATGACGCTAACCGAGAGAATCAATGCCGAGCAGGCGTTTCGCGTCCTTACCGACGAGGCCGATAAGGTTTACATGCATGGCAAATGGGCCAAGGCGCGGGAGATTGTGTCGGACGGGCGTGTCCCGGCCCTCGATGTCGCTGTTGTCGTGGAGGCGCTGAGGGACACGTTCGTGGAGAAGGGAGAGGACGCATGGGCGAACGGCAACGTCACCAAGTGGCACAAGGAGTCGATTTTCGGACTGACTGCCAAATACATCGGCCTCACCGGCCCGGCGCCCGACGAATACGCCAAGGCGCTGCGGGAGTTCCCCCTTGTCCTCCTTGACGACGACGGCCAAGAGATGGCCGACTTCATTCTGGTCTCAGACAGCAAGGTGGTGCTGCTCCACGCAAAGGCTCTGGGGAAGGACGACGGTGACGAAAGCGCCTCCGTGACGGCTATCCAGGAGGTCGGGCGCCAAGTGGCGGCATCGCTGGGGTTCTTCCTGACCTCGTCGCCCCAAATCGAAAACGGCCGGTGGCAGCGCGCCTACACCGCGAACAAGACCACCATCCCAGCGCCAGCGTCGGGAAGCATCCGCATCTTCCGCAACAGTGAAGGGCTCGCTCCCGAGGACGTTGCCGATAGGGTACGCGCTGCGTTGCGTGATCGCCGCATCGCCAAGGAGGTCTGGCTGGTCGCAGGCCGGTTGCTAAACATAGAGACTGCGCGCGAACGTGCGCTGGCGAGCACGCTGAACAACCGGACGCGGCAACTGATCATGTACATCGACGGCCTGTCGACGACATGCGGCCGCGCGAACGCCAGGCTGAGGATCTTCGCGCATTAGGGTAAACGAGCGTCTGCTGTTGGCCGAAATGCGATCCAAAGCAGTCACCAACCTGCATTCAGGCTACAGCCGCTAAGCAGTTGCCTGTGGCAAGAAGTGGTGTTCGAACGTCTTAAGCAACGATGCATCATTCACATCTTTGACCGCGATGCGAAGTGCGTCGCCCTCTACCACCATGATCTCGAATTTCTTGGCATTGGCCAGCCGTGTCTTCTCGATCCGTTCGTGCGCCTGCGCGGACAACGCGCCGCTGGTCCATAGTTCGAACCGTGGTAGCGGGCTTGACCAGCCCAGACTTTGAAGATGATGGCGCACCCGCGTGATGCGTTTGGTCAACCACAGACCGACTTCCTCATCATCGACCAAGGTACCGGGGGCAATCCCCTTGCATTCGATCATCTGCGCCATTATGCCTTCGTTCAGGTGATACACATCCACTTCGGCATTGCCGTCTTCGCACTTACAAATCTTGTTCAACTTAACCGGCCCCGAGGCCGTTTTGCGCACGACCTCGGCCACTAATAATTCGAAGAAGGCGCCCCGCATGTTGCCGACCGCTCCTTCCAGTTTGCCGAGCTTGGAGAAGATCTGATCGAATTTCCCAGGATCTACAACGCCCTTTGCGGCCTCATTGAGCGTCTGGATTAGCTCACGAAAGCCCTCAGCCACGTCATCGCCGAAGAGTGACTTGGGGGTGGCCGGCATGATGCCGGCCGAGCGCAAGGCTTTGAATGCTTCCGCGTCGTAGCCCTGTGCCACCAGGATAAACATCGTGCGTCCGATGTTCTTCAGCGCATTTAGTGACCGCACTTTGTGTAGGAATGGCTCGACATGCTTGAGCTGTGCGTTCTCGATCAACAACACATCGCACACGACCCAGCCGGGCTTAACCCCTTTGTCCTTTTGCCGAGTCAATACGGACGTGAGATAGCTGGGCGCGGTCAAGTCCCAGGCAAACGTGCCCACGCGGGGCAGCTCCGCCCCCCGCGTCTGGACGGTGTTGAAACTCACCATGGCCAAACGTCGCAGCCATTCCCGAACGCTGTCGAGCAGAATGTTTTCCGCGATGAGACGAGATCGGGTGGCAGCGGCCAGTTCATCCAAGCTTTGCTGATGACGATCATATGTCTTCTTGGTCATCACGCACGGTCCTAGCCCAGGCAACGCCTGTTCGACTAAAACATTCGCGGCGACCATACGGTCCAGCACCGTACGTGCGGAGAGTTGCTTCTTCTGAGCAATCGGCGCGCCGCAGGCGCCTAGGAAATGACCAAGCGGCACTACTCCGCGCGCCTGGACAGCACCCAAGGCCCGCGCATAGGGACCGTTGGTCGCGAAGATCGCGGCGTAAAGACTTTCCCAGTAGTGGGGAGACGCGTAGTCGTCCTGGTGATATAGAAATCGCGCCTTGCGAGCGAACGGCAAATGCGCAAGCCGTTTGATCTGTGGCGCGCCCCGGCTGACACGCTGACGCGCCGCGGCCGGCGACAACCCGCGGTGGGTTACTAGGTAGTCCGTCAGGTCCGTGCTCAAGCAAGGGCCGAGGGACTTGAGGGTGTCGGCCAACATGTAAAACGCTCCGATGTCACAGAGCGCTATTTATAACATTTCACTACGTGGATGGGATCCTTCGCTTTTGATTGTAAAATAAATGATTGTAAATCATATACTTAATATCGTAAAAGCGTCTCTATCAAAGGTTTGTGTCACAGTGCCTGCGTCACCATGATTTTGGATGCTGGTCGTAAAGACGGCCAGCCCGCTCGAACTGGCCGCTGCGAAACAGTCGTGGCGACGCAGTTAGTGGACTACCGTAGGCTTAGAGCACTTGCATATCGAGCCGAGGTAATCATCGGTACGTCTTCACTTCGCCGAAAGCTGACACTGAAGGTGAGCTGAGTCACTTGGCCAAAAGCGGAAGACACGCGGTAGCGACTGAGCCGCCCTTTGGCCCTTTCCCTCGCCCGGCCCTTTGGGGTTGACCTGTTCAAACAACCGGATAACCCCCTTCCCCTTACTCACCCTTCCCTTCCTATCCTTTTGCCGTAGGCTTTTCCTTTTTCAGGAGGGCCTATATCCAAGAGCTGGAATCGCGCGGCAGTTGGCCATGAGGGTCGTAGGCAACGAGTCTATCCGTGTCGGTCAGCGCTTCGGTAAAAAGAACCAGGTTCGTGCCCTCGGGCTTCGCTTGGGAAGGAAAGAGAGCACCCTTGCCGCCGGTTTCAAGAATCGCATCACCAATAAGCCAGGACGGCGGCTCGACCCGCTGGTTGAACCAGATACGGCGCCAGTCACAGTAAAGTTCCTGCCACAAAGGATCCCAGGCACTGCTGTAGCCCTGCCGGAAGTCGACCAAGTCAGTGACCTCCAGTTCATAGCTCACGATCAAGCCCGGCGGCATTAGCGCAGACAGCTGCTTGTATTCTGCGATAGCCGTAGCCTCATCAAGCGCTAGATAGAGCGCCGGCAACCCTACCCTGTTCAACCTTCCTCCGTGCTCTCCCGCGCCTGCACCGCTCGTCGGCATGAATGACCATTTGGGGTCATGAACGCGGTAAGTCACCGACGTGAACTGTGCGAGCCTGATCACCCGACTACCCCAGCCTGCAAGGCTCGGATGTAACGCAGCAGATCTTCGCTCCGCCCATCGCTGACCAACTGCTCCGCAGTCTGGTAATCGAAGGTGCTGATAGGCTCGTTGCGGAACCAGAACAAGGCATCGTGGAAATTGCCATTGATATCGGTCGCTGCTGCCAGTACGCGAATGGCATCGCGCAGAAAGGTTTGGAGCTTTTCCGCACCCGCCGCGCGAGCTATCGTCGTGCGGTGAACGTGCGCTCGGCTGGCCAGCACCTGGACATCCATGCTGAGAGCGCTGGCGAATAGGCGCGGGCTGATGATGGGTTGCCCGCCGGGGCGCGCCGCCGTCCTGAGGTCCTCGACAAAACGGTCAAAGCTATCCGGTGCCCGGTAGGCGCTCGGCTCAGTAGGCTCACGCAGAGCTTCGGTACCCATGACACTCTCCTCGGCGTTTTGGCGCGCCATAAATGCATCACAAATGCATCATAACAGCTTTCCATTGGTTCATCATGCAGGTACGTGACTTCCCCGCATGGAGATGCTGGAACCATTGCACTGGAGTAGCTACAGCGCTAGGCTGGCGTTATCAGATACTGTGGGAGAAAAATCCATGAAGCTCACAGAACTTGTCACTACTGCGAGAGGCCGCAAGGCAACTGCCAAGCTCGCGTGGGACCTCGGCAAGATCACAGGCAAGGTCGCCGTTGCAGGTACTGCTGGATTCTTGGGCGCAATGGCCACTGGTTACTCCTCTCATCGAGATGAACCAGAAGAAGATTGGTTCGCAGATACCAACTTTGAAGTGATAGAGGACGGACATCACCCTGCAGGTCCTGAAGGTGCAGGTTATTACGTCAACGGTTTTAGAGTCGGGGATTGAACGCCCCGACTCCTGAAAACTCCCTATTTCCCCTTGGTTGCGATACTTTCAGCCGTCTTGCTGGCCTTGTCTCCCGCACCTTTCGCCCCGCTGGCTCCATCGCTTAGCATTTTCCCAACTCCCTGACCCACGTTCATTCCAGCCCACGCGAGGGTTGCAACCCATATCCCCGGCAAAATCAGGAACGTCGCCCACTCAACGAAGATCAGCACCAGCTTGTCGTAACCGTTCTGCGCCGCTGCGACGAACGACATCTTGGCGGCATCCGAGCTGTAGAGCAGATTGATCAGATTTGAGTTGATCCAGCGTGCCAGCTCCCACCAGAAGGTCAGGAACCATAGCGCGAACAACCCGAAACTCGCTGTGCCAGCCACCTTGAACGAGTAGCCCGAGATCGTCATCACGAACGGCAGACAGATCACCACGGCCATGATCAGAATGTACTGCACCATCGGCAGCGCGCGCTTGAGCATGTCCATGCCGGCCTTGCCCAGCACTGCGCCCATAGCGCCGCCCACACCACCGGCAACCATGGACAGTCCATCCTCGATGCTCGTGCCATCCAGATTGCCATAGCCGGTGACAGCGATGTCCTGATTGCCATTGGCGGATCCGGCGCGCTGACTGATCAGACGCCGAATGACCTCTCCCTCTGCATCCGTGGACGAAAAGATCGAGCGAACGCCATCCCAGATACCCGGATCGACCTGTTCATGCAGACGGGCGTAAAGGCCGCTCTCGCCGTTCTCCCACCACTGCCGACAGCTCGGATAGCCGGGGCGCCCTGGGCCAGTGCCAGGACGTGCCTGGTCGCGATTGGCATCGTAGGGGAAGCCCGCGATCGGCCGGCCGGCATAGAACGAGTCGTAGTAGCCGGGAGTATCGAGGAAGTACTCGCTGCCGAGCCAATCGACGTCCTGTGCTTCGAGCGCCTCGATCGAGCCTCCTTGCTGGAACAACAAATTTCGCGCCGCGCCGTAGCACTGTTGCTGGAATTCGCCCAGTTCCCGCTTGAGTCCGGGATCGGTGATCTCCTGCGCATCGATCTCGGAGGTAATGGCCTGTAGATCCGGGCTGCAGGGAATGCTCGAGACGGCAACGTTGGTGACACCCTTAGAAACGGCATGCACGAGTGCCCACCAGAGAGGGATCTCGGCGGACTGGCCGTCGATCGAGTTGAGAGTATTGCTCCCCCACTGTCCCTGACCAATGACAGCGACACTGCAGGACTGACCACTGCCGTTGGTCCGCTCGACGGCGTTCACCGGGTTGAACGACAGACTCATCATCGGCACGCACGTGAAGACATAACAGATGACCATGGCATAGAGCCGGGTCTCGATGCGCGCGATCAACAGCACACCCTTGTTACCCTCGTCCTCCCCTTCCTGACGCACCTTGAACCACTCTGATACGATCAGGGCAACAAACGGAACCAGCGCCAGGCCGGTCTGCATCAGCGATGACCACAGGGCGTTATTCACGACCCAGCCGATCATCAGCATGACCATCTCGAAGTAGTCGCTGACGTTCAGCTCCGCGCTCATGATCTACCTCCCAGCCAGTCGAGCACGTTGAACAGCTCGATGCCGACCATGACGACCAACGTCAGGTTCTCGAGACGCTTGAGACGCTCACGCGCCGCCTCCCCTCCATCCCGATCCTCACAGAGACGAGCCAGGACACGCGGCTTCCAGAGTTTCAGCCAGGCCAGGATGAGTGCCGCATAGCAAGCCCAGCGCCACAGAAAGAGCCATGGCAGCGCGGCCTGCTTGGCAGCGGCGAAAGCTTCACGACTCCCCATCAACTGAATGGCCAGCGACACGACCACGCCGCTGAGCAGGAAGACACCGATCAAGGCGACCACGAACACCACAGGGGATGGCCACCGACGAGGATCGATCAGTTTTGTCGGGCGCATCACTCACCTCCCTGCAGCGGCCGGCCGCGCTCATCGAGCACCGGTGACGGGAGAGTGGTCTCGTCCGAACTGGATCCCACGGATCGATTGGCCGCGCGACGCAGTGCCTGCATGGCCGCATTGCTCGACAGCGATTTGCGGATCTCCATCTCGCTCTGCAGCAGTTCGATGTCGCGGTTGAAGGCATCGACCTTGCGGTCCAGCGCAGTCATCCCCTCGGGATTACCTTCGATGCCGGGATCACTGGATCCCGCGATCAGGGCACGTCGCGCCCACATGGCCTTGGTCAGGGTCCGAGCCAGCGCCATTTCGCTGGAGAGGCGCTGGGCCAGCAGCGGCCCCTGAGGATCGCTACGCATGGCCTCGATCACGCCGCGAGAGACAGCCAGGCCATTGCCGGCGGAGACGTCGTTGAGCTTCGACTGAGTGATCTCGCCGCCATTGAGCATGCCGACCAGTGTCTCGTGAATATCGCTCTGCTCGTCCTCGAGTTCGCGGATCAGCCCGGTACCGGCAATGGTCTCGGATTTCTCGCAACCGTCGCAGGAACGCAGCTCGGTATCGCCGACGATCTTCCTGGTCCACTCAGCGGCGGCGGAGGGCGATCCCCAAACGGTACACATGCCGCCCTGGCAGTCGTTGCCGCTAGCGCCTGAACCGCCACTGCCGCCGGCGATGCCACCACCGCCGACCCAATCCCCGCTCGAGGTCGCCACCGACCCCCAGCCATCGCCCCCACCGGATACCGACTCATCACTCGTGGGATCGGTGCGACCGTATAGCAGGTTGTATCCCGCCTTGGCCGTATCCTGGACCACTCGCATCGGCTGCTGACCACTGCCACCACGCTTCTGCCCGCCGACCCAGGTCCGGCCACCGTTGCCGGCCTGCGCTTCGGCTTGCTCCTGGGCTGAGACGGCATCCGTGTTGCCAGCGGCGATGTCCTGCCAGTTCTCGGCCATCGCCGCTTGCTGCATCTGGCCACCGATCGTGGCATCGGCCAGCTGCTCGGACATGCGCTGGCAGGAGAGCTTCGACTTGTCGAAATCGAGCCGACCCTGCATGACACCGTTGGTCAGCAGGTCGTATAGCGCCGGGTTGGAGCGCTGGATGATCATCGCGGGGAGGCTGGCCACCGCGCCAGTCGCGTTGGAGACAACGCTGCCCATCATGTTCTGGAAGCCGTTGGTGACGCCGTTGAGCTGATTGCTCACCGTCGATCCCACGTCAAAGTTGCCGCAGGTGGCATTGACGTCCCAGCTGACACCGAGTCCCTGCGCTCTGGGGCCATGTCCCAGCCCTGCCGAGGCACCAAACGGAGCGGCACCACCGATGTCGTAATAGAGGCTGTCCGCGGACTGCGCCTGAGCCAGCAGCGGTGTCGCGATAGCTACCGAGAGGGTCAGCGGAATTAGGGTTCGTTTCATGGCTTACTCTCCGGTGAAGTACAGCAGTTCCTGGCCGCGTTTCTTGCAACAGCGATAGGGCCGCCACAGCGCCCAGGCGTAGTCGCCCGGTTCCTGCAGCTGATCGTTCTCGCCACCGTCGGGAAAGGTCGAGCAGGACATGCGCATGTTGGGTGCCAGCTCCTGCCACTGGTGGGTCTCGGCATCACCCTCCTTGACCGGATCCGGCCCCCAGATGCCGTTGCTCTCTGAATCCCTTGCGATGAGGGGCTGATAGACGTGAGGCTGACCGCTGCGCGTCACGACGTCGGCAGCACGCTGCGCGGCCGTTGCCGCTACCTTGTAGTCGTGGGTCTGGGAGACGAAGCCACTGCGTGGGTAGATCGGGCTCCAAAGGTCGCCCACACTGCCCATCTCTCGCATGCCCGGTGTCAGCGCTTCGGGGTAGGCCATCTCCGGCACGCCAGAGCGCCAGGCCAGCGCATCGAGGGTCGAGATGAAGTACGGCATCAGTGGTTGGGAGTTGCTTTCGCAGAACCAGCCGAAGCCGCTGGCGAACCGATAGAACAGCTCCGAGGGATGGCCGATCGCGTCGACGTTCTTGAAATGCGTGTTCGAATGCTGCTGCGCGACGGACTCGCGCGCGGCTCCACCCCCCAGGGCGTCACCCGTCGGGGGCGACAGCATCGCGATCTCGGCCCAGGGATTATCACCGGTATTCTCGTAGGCGCTGACGACCAGTTCGGGGATGTAGTGCTTCACTCGGATCGAGGTTCGCACCGTGCAACCCCAGGCCGAACAGTAGAGCCAGGCGCACATGCCGATGACCTGGTAGTCGAGGCACTGGGTGCTCATTGATGACTGGAGAATCTCGGGCGTCGTGATCGCCTGCGCTCGAGGGGCGCTTGTCATGCTGGCCAGCCCGACGGTCAGCGCGAAGGCAACGGCAACAGGCAATGTGGTGAGAGAACGCTTCATGGTTGCTCTCCCCTCGCCTGTTCGATCTCCTCGAGCGCGCGTGAGATATCTGGCTCGCCGTACACCACGTACTGGCTGTCGACCACCACGGCCGGCACTCTCTCGATGCCCAGCATCCAGGCACGAGCCACACCCTGATAGAGCTGGCCATAGTCCTGCAGCGTCCGCTGCCACTCAGGGTCGTTCATGCGCGATTGCAGCATCTGCTTGGCCCGTGACGGGTCAGCGGGAAGATCCTGTGACAGCCGAGCGTCGAGACGCGCCGGCGCATCCAGCTCGACCACGGCAGCGGATGCCGGCACATTGACGACCGGCTCTCCCGCAATCGTAAACACCTCGACGCCGGCGACAGCGGTCTGCCCCCAGGCCAGCAGGCAGAGCGATGACAGCACGGCAAGTGGCCGCAACTGAGGGAAGATGGACATGGACGGGCTCCCAAGGCGGTATCAGCACACAGGTGTACCGGGTGGGAGGCCATGGGGCAGTAGAGAATGTTAAGCCGATCGGATAGGGTTTTGGCTGAACCCTCATCGGCAAAAGACAGCAGTGACAACCATCACCCATGCCTTCTGTTTAGAGCTTTCCCGCATCGTCACCGTCGACGAGGCGCGGTTCGAATATCTGTCATTGAGTGGGGAAAACCGCGAGCGCTTCCACTACTTCTGCACGAACCCAGATTGTCGTCGATCCGGCGTCCGGGTTTTTGGAGTGAATGATTACCGGCCTCTGGAAGACACCGAGGTTTTCAAGGATCCACACTTCCGTAAATCGAGGGATGTGCATGCTCAAGGGTGCCCTTGGGAAGCTGAGGACGTCGCGCCTATTCAGGGTGATGGCGAGACAGACGATGATTTTCGTCAACGTGTCGCCAAAGCCAAGGTAAGTGATTTTATCGAGCGGTTTACGCCACCCGGTTCGGAAGCGGGGAAAGATGTAGCGGGTAACAGCAGAAGTACTGATCCTTCAACGGACGAATCAAGGCGAAATACCCACGGGGCGCCATCTCAACGACACCACGAGCCAGGGATGCGCTCGACCACCGTTCTGGATCGACTAGTTACCTCTTATCGACAGGCTCGAAAGCGTCTTACATCCGACGAACTACGGTCCATACAACTTCATGTCGTCGGCATGGGCCAAATTCGGTTGGTGGATTACTTCAAGCCCCTCCGCTTCTGCTCGCTGGAAACTCGCCAGAGAGTGATATTTGGTGGAGCACGGTTCATTCGCCGCTGGGGAAAAGGTGTCGAGTTTCGCTTTTATGACAAGCTGCTTCATCGCAGAGAAGGCATAGAGCGCGAACATTATCCAGTAACACTCTACGTTTCTCCACGCCTTGTTGAGGAAGCACGGCACAGCAACTACTTCGAGGAGATTCTGAAGGAGCCGGAGAAACGGCGTTACTTCACAATTTATGCCTTGAGCCATTTGACTTTCAGCGCCAAACACGAATCTTTCTCTTTGGTCGTGGACGACCTCAAGAGTCTTTCTCTACTGAGAGGCCCCGACAAAGAACCATAGCTGAGCGGTATATTCAGTTCATGTGCGATAAGAGAGGAAAGATAGTAGGCATCAACGGCATCGAAGGTCTCAATAACCGGGTCGCTATGAATGGACTCAGGGAGCCTTAGACGGCCAGTGATCGCAATCGTCAATCCAAGCTCTTGATCTGCTGCAATCAGGTCGAGAGCCACATACTGCTCACTGGCACGATAGGTCCACAGAAGCCCAATATGGAAAGGCCCCGCGTTATCCATGATCTCGCGCTGTCTAGCCAACCAGGTATCCAGGGACGACGAGCTTTGAACAGCCCCACTCGAGCAGGCATGGATGGAGGGATGGCCAGGCTGCTCAGGGTGCCTCAGGTCAACGGGAATCGAATACCCTGGCCATTCTCTACCTAGGGCATCCCAGTCCCCCTCAAGCCATAACCGCAGGAACTTGGCCGGTTCGTCGTCATCGATCGCAAACTGCATGGCCTCAATGAATATCTGTCGCTGTCGCATCGGATTCATGAGCTGGATCTCCCGATCGCCTGAATCAGCTGTCGCGCGGGCACGTAGCCCTCGCCCATCTCGCCATTGGGAAGCACGATGGAGGGTGTCCCTTGCACCCCGAACTGCTGTCCCAGCGCAAAACCGTCATCAACGGCTGACTGGCAACTCTTCGACGGTCTGAATGCAAGAGCTTCGCCATGAAACGCACGGGTCATGGCCTCAGTGGGGGACTCGGAACAAAGCACCTGAGCCAACTGATTGGCCGCCTGTGAGTGCGCGCCGGCACGAGGGAACGGCACGTAGCGTACGGTGACTCCGGCTTGTGTCAGCTGAGCGATCTCCTGATGCAGCTTCTGGCAGTAGGGACAGGTCGTATCGGTGAAAACGGTGATGCGTCCGATCTCTTCGCCCTGGGCGGGATATTCCACCGTGCCTCCCTCTGGAATGGCATTCAGTTGGTCCAGCCGCTCCTGACGGTCGTGCTGCTCGGTGACGTTGACGAGTCCGTCGGGGCCGTTGTCGTAAAGACTCCCCACGACCATGTGACGCCCCTGAGCGTCGCTGTAAAACGTGTCACCGTTTCGCAGCCGCACCTCGTAGATTGGTCCATCCAGATCGACCCGCCGGACGGAGTCCGTCGTCACGGGCTGACCGTTGATTGTCAGATCTTGCAGCGCAGCGGGAGGTGTCGTGTCCGGCACATCAGGCACCGGAATACCGGTGGCCTGCGCCGATACGGGCATCATTAGGGTCAGACCGACAGCGTAAAGCAGGTTGTGAGCCTTCATCGCAGTGCCTCCAGGCATTCATGAACGGTGTCTCCGCCGTAGGTATCGATGGTCCAGCAATCTCCTAGGGTGATCGCCGGCAGTTCGAGTGACTCGTGGATATCCAGGTAGCGACAGCCATGCCGCAATGCTTCACTGACGTGTGCACGTCGGCTCGGCGAAAAGCCCTGCCGCTTGAGACGAGAAAACCGGTTACGCCCGATCTCGGGCGTGGCGTGCCCCTCAGTGGCGAATTCGCTCTGCGCCCACCAGTTGGCGACGTCCATCGACCAGGTGTTTCCACTCCCCTCCTCGAACACCAGGTCGAGCCGGTGGGTGATCTGGAAGTGACCGGGCGGCAACGCCGAGACGTCTACGCTCCAGTGAAAGGTGACTTCGCCAGCCTTCTGCCCCTCTGGCAGCGTGATGAAGTGACCCAGGTAGCAGTCGTCGGAGCCCCCCACGAAATACAGTCGATTGGGGTACGGCTGACGAAGGGTCCAGCCCGTCGCAGGAATGACGGGAGTGTCGAGCCAGCTCGCCGATACCGACAAGGTGATGTCCTCGAGCGCGACACCATCGAAGGGATCGACCTGCAGGACCGGGAGTAGATGCAGCGTGCGCGCTCTCGCGTCGAGGTTCATCGTGCTCACCGCGTCGTCGATCTGGAGTTGTGGCATGTAACCGACCCTTCTTTCGAGGTCGTGAGGTACGGCGACAAGCGTTGCTGGATCTCGCGCGCGTCGTAGCGACCGGAGGCCGCAAAGCGCAACAGCGGCACGCCCGCCGAAGCAAACGCATCATCAACAAAACGGTCCCGGCGTTTTCGGTCACGACGCTGATGGCTGCGGTCATCGAGTTCGATCGCGGCGAGAATTCTCCCACCGCGTGGCTCGCACACCACGAGATCGACATGCTTGGCGCTGATCAGCCGGAAGTAGCGCCACCACCGCTGATCGCGGCGATGCCGCTTGCGAAAGCGCACCTGCAGCACGTCAGCGATCCGGACCTTGCAGGCAATCAGGGCCGACGAGCCGGCGGCCCGCTGGACGGCGGCATAGAAAGCCTGCTCGGTTGGGGTGTTGAGCCGTTCCTGGGGGATGTAGGGGTAACGACGCCCGCCGGATACCAGCCGTTTGAGCTGCCACAGCGTGAAGACGACGATCACCAGCACCGTCGTGATGAGGACCAACATCTCAGCCATGCGAGGACTCTCCCGAAGCCGCCGTCTCCAGGCCACGAAGCCGATCCAGTTTCTCGGCAACCATGATGGCCGCATCGAGTTCGGTGCAGCCGTGCTCGCGCATGATCGCTGCCCGCTCCGCTTTCTCCTCCGGCTCGGTGCCGGCCAGCGATAGATAGAGACTGGGCGGCACGACACGGAACAGCGACTGCAGTCGGCCGCCCAGCACCACGCCTTCGGTGTACTTGCCCGACGCCTTGGTCGCCGACTCGACCAGCAGACGTTGATCGTCGGTCAGGGTCTTGAATCGGCCAACCTCAGCGATCTCGTTGGGCGGCATGTTGAGCAGCAACCACCACTCCATCATGTTGAGCATCTTGGCCGAGACGTCGGGAAAGTCCTTGACGTTCTGAGTCGCCAGCCAGAGCCAGTGGTTGAGCTTGCGCCCCATCTTGGCCACGCCGACCAGAAACGGCGCGAGAAGGGGGTTCGCCGTCAATAGGTGGCACTCGTCGATGACCTGGATGATGGGACGGCCGCTGTACTGATCGCGTTCCGCCATGGTGGTGATCATGTTGGTGATCGACATCACCGACAGGGCCAGCTGTGCCTCATAGCCGGGGTTGGCGTAGTGCGCCAGATCGATGATGGTGACGTCGCACTCCGGCCAGGCTTCACCGGGCTGGTTGAAGACCTGTCCGTCGAATCCATCACAGAACATGCCGATCCCCTCGCCCATCATGTAGGCGCGGTTACGGCGACCCTCGGGTAGATTGTCGTCCCGAGAAAGCGTGTAGAACGCCTGGCGAACGTCCTCGGAGAGGCACTGACGTCCCTCCTCGAAAGACTTCTCGGCGGCGATCATCACCGCATCGCGCACCATTCGATTATCGGCGCGCCGATAGTCGGCTTCCTCCTTGGGATCACCGCCGGTGATCATCAGGCGCGCCATCATCTCCATCTCGCCCAGCAGGTCGCGCTCGACGTCCTCCTCGTCGGACTCGTCCGTGCCGATCGCCTCGAGCAGATCATCTGGCGTTGCGGCCGGGTCGTCCGGAGACTCCCCATAGTCCTGACGATCGCGCACCACACGGCGCTCGCGCATTTCGGGATCCAGCAAGCGATGGGCGTCCGCGAAGGGAGGAAGCTTGGCATTCGCTCCTGGGGCGAGCTTGACCTTGTTCACCGACAGCCCCATGCGCTCGAAATAGTCGGCGAGCAGTCCGAAGCTATTGCCCTTCTCGATGATGAACAGGCGCGGCCGGCGCATCGCCACCACCTGCCCCAACATCGAGTTGAGCGTTGCCGACTTGCCGGCGCCGGTCGGGCCGAACACGAACATGTGAGCGTTCTGTTTACGATCGAGCTTATTGAGCGGGTCGAACGTCAGTGACTCGCCCCCGCGATTGAAGAAGCTGATACCGGGATGTCCCGTGCCCCTCGCCCGCCCGTAGAGGGGTGCCAGGTTGGCCAGGTGCTGCACGAAGTTGAATCGGGTGTACCACCGGTTATTGCGATCGATCTCGGGGTCGAAGTTCATCGGCAGCCAGCGCAGATAGGTATTGAGTGCAGCCACCTCGTTTTCGGGTTCGACGGGCTTGAGGTCGGCGGTGCTGAGCTGGGTCGTCAGATCCATGACGCGGCGATCCAGATCCGCCTCATCGTGGCCGCTGACGAAGAACGCCAGCGCCGACTGGTACATCTTGTGGTCCTTGCCGAGATACTTCCGCGCCTGTTGGCAATCCTCACGGACGTTCACCGCCAGTACGCTGTCGCCGACCGCCTTCTTGGCCAACTGATCGATGTGGCTTTCCAGGGGCTCCTGAGGGATGGCCACGATCGTCATGCACGCCTCGACGCCCAGTGGTAGCACGTCGAACGTGGCGTTGCGGATCGAGGTCTGGCCGCGCGAAATCTCGGCGGTCAAGTGGCCCACCTTGGGCACCTTGCGCAGTTCCTCGACAGGAATGACGCGCTGGGGCTCACCGTCGAAATACCAGAGCCCGGATCCCGCGTCTGCGCGTGGGGAGCTTGCCAGCATCCCCTCGGCCAGATCGTAGGACCAAAGCTGGATGTCGGGATCGTCACCCGGATAGTCGAACACGTCGTAGAAACGCTGGGGGTCGTCCGGTGAGAACGCCGGGCGCGGGTTGAAGCGCGGCATCATCCACCGGTGGAAATCACGACCGTCATAGCGCCGCACCGGCAGTCCGGCGCTGGCCAGCTTTGACTCCAGCTTGCCGTAGACATGGTTGAGCAATGCCTCCGGCGAGAGTCGCGATCGCTGCTCACCGAGTTTTGCCTTGTTCTTCCGGCTGGCCCAGCGATACAGCACCAGCCGCGTGCGCCGCGTCTGACCGCGCCAGGCGGTCTGGGTGATGATGTCATCTTCGAACAAACCGTCAGGACGCGAGATCGCCTTGAAATGCGCCTCCATGCTGGCCAGCCACGCTTTCGTGTATTCGGTGTCCCGAAGATCCTCCGGGATCGCGTCACGAATGCGCTGCAGGTCTTCCCGAGGGTCGGTGTCGTCCTTGGTGTAGAGCTGGACCACCCATTGATTGGCATCCAGCTCCGGCAGGCTGTCCTGCAGCGCCGCTTCGATCTGATCGCGCACGGCCTCCAGCGCCTCGAGCGAACGGCCTTCCGAGGGTGCGGGGGTGATTTCGGCAACGATCCCCAGCGAGACGCCATCCTCGAGCAGGAAACAGCCCGATTCGGGCAGGTACTCCGACCAGGGCAGTCGACTGGCGAAGGATGGCGCGCGCTCATACTGACGTCGAATGTCGCCGAGACTGGGCATCTTGCCGCGCGGCAACGGCATGGGCCGACCGGTTTCATCCGTCAGTAGCGCCCGTTCGTTAAGGGTTTCCTGACGACCCTCTGGAGCCTCTTCCAGCTCTTCTGCCGGGTTGACCTGGTGTCCCTTGGGTGGGAACAGGCGATTCATGAAAGCATTGAACGAGGACATCAACGCGTCCTCCCTGCCGGTCGCGCACCTTCGCCAGGCATCGCATATTGCGGCTTCTGGTACAGCGGAAAGACCGTCGAATAACCGGGCACCGGCACGCTCTGATCGCCGGCGAGGTGCGGGTAGATGTAGATCACGAGGTCCGGGTTGGGCAGGCGCGAAAATTGGCTATGAATCTCGTTGGCCGCCTCTCGGGTGTAGCGTGTGCGCTCGTCCACCATCTCGCCCGACGTGATCGGACGGCGCAACGATCCTCTTGCCGCCTCGACCGCCTGCTGACCGGTACTGCCGGTGGCCGTTGGGCCACTCTGTTCGCTGGACCCCTGCTCCCATAGCTCCTGCATGGTCATGCCGTTGGTCGGCATCAGCTCATCCTTGGAAGTCGCACAGCCCGAGATCAGCCCCAGGCCGACCAGGGCCAGGGCGGCGATCAAGACGCGCGCGACCGCGCGCTCTTCAGTCGAGCCCGACTGTGGTTGCGGTTGACGTGTCATAGCGCACCTTCCTCCCTTCGGTCTCGTAATCGATCGGCAGCTGCTTGTTGATGTGGATGGCCACGTTTTGGCCCGGCGGTACGTAAACCGCCGCGAAGGCCTCGCCATAGAGCTTATTGACCCACTCGCTCATATCGTTGACCCCCTGACTCAGGATCTGCCCCACGGCCTGATTGCCGCTCATGGCCTGCGAAATCGAACCGTCGCTGCCGAATGAAGTGATCGAGGTCGAATCATCATCGGAGAGCATCGTCGCCGCGCCGGCGCCGGCGGCCGTCAGCAGGCCCTGGGTGCCGAGATACTGCTGCGCGTTACTGCGCCGCATGCCGCTGATACAGGGGAGACCCGCTTGATCGCTCAGCCAACCAATAGAGTTTCCGCCTCCGATGGACTGGTTCTGGTTGCTGCCGCCGTTACTGTCACCACCGTTCTGGTTGACGTCGTCCGGCGACGGCACGGTGCGGATCGTGCCGTCCTCGAAAACGAAAGTCAGGCTGGTGATGTTTCCGCGCACGCAGGAAAGCGTCCAGTCGCCGGTCGCCGTGCCGCTGGCAACGGCAGCTTTCACTTCCGGCAACTCGATGCCGTTGGCCGTGAGGTTGTCCTTGCCGATCATCACCTTGAACGGGTAGGGATCGTTGACCGTGCCATCGACCGGCACCCGGCCCAAAAGCGCCGTCATGGCGAGCGAGCCCATGAGCGTCGAGTTCTCCGGGATCGTATAGACCGGTTCCACTGTCGAAGCATCCGGCTCGCCGGTCACTCGCGATTCAGCTGCACTCGATGCCCGGGAAGCCATGTCTCCCGCCGTTTCAGCGGCGGCCTTGAATGACGTGGGGAACGCTGGGCCATCATCACGACCGCTACGACTCGAGCGCCCCTCCTCCTGACGGCGATCCATCGGCTCGACCCAGGCGAGATTGCCACCGCCCGAATAGCTCCCCGATGGACCACCGCCGCCCTCGAGCCCCAGGCCGATCGGCATGTCGTCGTTGCCGGACTGGCCATCATTGCTGCTGCTGTCCTTGTCTGCCGGCACCAGACGGTCCAGGCGATTCTCGAAGCGGGACAGCAAGGACTGTTCGCTCTGCTCACGCGCCCGTTGTTGACGCTCACGCTCCTGCTGAATCGCCTCATTCACCGATCGGTCGACGTTGGAAGCACGCTCGGCGAGACGGTTGTTCTCCTCGACCAGGCTCTCCATTCGCTCCTGGTCACGTTGTCGCTGACGCTCCCAAGCATTCATCTTGCCCACCAGGGTGGCTACGGTGTCTTGTGACGAGTCACCACTGATACCGAGGGCATCCATCTCGTCCTGTGACAGCGTTCGGGTATCGTCCTGTGCAGCCTGCTGTTGATGTTGCCCCGCGTCATCACCGCCACTGCTGCAGCTCTTGATGACGATGATGATCATCCCGAAAACCAGCACGGGCACCCCAACCTTGAGAAGTGCGTTGCCCTGCAGTTTCATGAGTCACCTCCCTGCGACAGCGGCAGTGCCTTTGCCAGGGACAGGCCATTGGTCACAATGAAGACGGTGGTGGTATCCGCCACGCTGCCTCTAGGGCCCAGCGTGGTATGCATGAAAGTGGCGCTATAGAGATCACCCTGCAGCCAGCGCGGATCCAGCTCGAAGGTCCGCGCGGGATCTCGGTTGGTGAGTTTCACCGCCGTCACGGTCCAGCCATCGAGTTTCCATGCGGCCACCGGAGTCGCTGAGACAGGTAGCGAGGGCAACAGTGACGGCATGCTGTCCGGCAGTTGCATCGCGACCCGGTTGAGGCCCCTCACAGGCTCGATCGTTCGCGTCGGCGCGTAGAGTGACTGGGCGGCGAAACGGGTCAACACGACCGGCACGGGCGTCCCACCGGCAGACGATTCGGTGCGATCACGCTCGCCACCCTCGTTATCGGGTTCAGCCTCAGCGCTACCCGTGGCAGCCCCGGCGTTGTCATCCGGGAACACCACCTTGATGTCCTCGTCGCTCGCCCCGCTTTCCTTGGCGGTGAGATCGAACAGCACGACTTCATTGGTCTCGACGTCCTGAATACGCACACGTTGGGTATCGAACGCCTGACCGGCTTTGAGGTAGATCGCCCCACCCGCGCTCTGGACACGCAGCGTGTCGGGATCGGCGATTTCACGCGGAAGCCCCACACGCACGTTGCGATCGAGCACGATGACTCTCTCGGTACCGACCGGCAGGTCGACGTCGAGGGGCTTGCGGTCCCAGTGCAGAATCTCCACGGCATGGGCCTGGAGCGCCACACTCAACAGCGAGGCGCACAGGCCGCCTCTCAACAATGACGCCTTGAGGCGATTCATGACTCACCCTCCTGCTGTGGGATTTCCAGGCGCTGGGCCGG
>NZ_CEXLVS010000043.1:0-8435 GCF_982684285.1 Salinicola sp.
CGTACTCCTGAATCCGGCTCAGGTCGTTGTTGTCCCAGGCGCGCTGGAGGGTGGGGAAGGGCTCCTTGGCGCCGGCCAGGAAACGTTCGCGATCGAACCAGGCAGGCTCGGTGGCGATGCCTCCGGTGCTCGTGCCCGTCGCGCCGGTGCCCATGAACGGAGCCGGCTGGGCGCTGGTGTCATGGTGCGCTTGACCGTCATCGCGATGGCCGGCGGGGGCGTGGCGTCGACGGCCCGCCAGTAGCCGGAAGCCGATGAAAGCGACCAGCGCGATCAGCAGGAAGTCCATCATCCGCAACCCGTCGAAGGCGCCACCGAAGAACAGCGACGCCAGCAGGCCGCCCGCGAGCATTCCCGCCAGCGGGCCGGCGAAGCGCGACAGTCCGGCGCTGGGCTGGCGGGGCGGGGCGGATGCGTTGCTGCGTGTCGTGGTCGGGGTGGGCTGCTGCACCGAGCGCGAGTAGGAACCGAAGCTCTTGCCGCCACCCATGCGGCGAGCCTCGGCGTGGTCGACGGCGGCGGCAAAGCCGAGCATACCGACCATCAACATGACGAGCAGATGACGCATGGCGTTCTCCTGAAAATCAGCGTTATTGCGGGTCGAGTGACGACGTCGCGGCACTCGTTGCTGCGGGCATTGTTGCAGATGGGCGTGAATGGAAGCTGAACGGCGTCACATTTCCCCTGATTCTTTGGTCGCGTCCCGCTATTCACGATCCCGTTCGCGGCGGCGAAAGACGGGTTTGCCCGGCTTGGACTCGTCGGGTGCATGGCGATAGCCGGCGACGTCGAACTCGGTCAACGCCGCGGGGTCCTCGATGCGTTCGCGAATCAGCCACGCTGCCATCAGGCCACGTGCCTTCTTGGCGTAGAAGCTGATGATCTTGAACTGGCCGTTCTTCTCGTCCTGGAACACCGGCGAGACCACATCGGCCTGGAGTCGCTTGAAGTCGATCGCCTTGCTGTATTCGTTGGAGGCGAGGTTGACCAGCGTCGGACTGCCGCTGGCGGCAACGGCCTGGTCGAGATCGGGGGTCAACCGCTCCCGCCAGTAGGCGTAGAGATCCTTGCCGGCGGCATTCTCCAGCTGGATGCCCATCTCCAGGCGATAGGGCTGGATCAGATCCAGCGGCCGCAGCATGCCGTAGAGTCCGGACAGGATCCGCAGATGATCCTGAGCGAAGGCGTTGTCTGCCTTGCTGAAGGAGGCCGCCTCCAACCCGACGTAGACATCGCCCTGGAAGGCCTGCGCCGCTGGCTTGGCGTTATCCAGCGAGAACGGTGTCTTCCAGTCGGCGTAACGGGCGGCGTTGAGCCCGGCGAGCTTGTCGCTGATGCCCATCAGTTGCGACAGCTGCTGGGGGGAATAGCCGCGCAGGATGCCGATCAGCTCTCGACTCAGGTCGAGGTAGTCGGGCTGGGTGACGTCCCGGGTCGTCGGGGGCGTCTCGAAATCCAGGGTCTTGGCGGGGGAGAGAATGCTGAGCATGGCGCGCTTACCCGTGCTGGAGGTGGCGTTATCGGTCGCCGATGGCGACCGTCAGGACCGAGTTTCGAAAACGAGTCTCAGGGCCGAGTTTCATGGGCAGGGATTGGAAATTCGTCGATGCACGCCCTCGATCGCCTCGACGACTTCGGCGGACAGCTCGAGCGAGTCGCTGTCGATATTGGCATCGAGCTGCTCGAGGGTCGTCGCACCGATGATATTGCTGGTCACGAACGGCCGAGACGTGACGTAGGCCAGCGCCATCCGGGCCGGGTCCAGGCCGTGCTCGCGGGCGATGTCGACGTAGGCCTGGGTCGCCTCCTGGGCCAGCTCGGAGGTGTAGCGCGAGAACCGCTCGAACAGGGTCAGACGGCCCTTGGGCGGCTTCCGGCCGTCGAGGTACTTGCCGCTGAGCACGCCGAAGGCCAGCGGCGAGTAGGCCAGCAGACCGACGGATTCGCGGTGGGCGATTTCGGACAGGCCGATCTCGAAGCTGCGGTTGAGCAGGTTGTAGGGATTCTGGATGCTGGCGACGCGCGGCAGGCCCTGGGTCTCGGCCAGATGGAGGCAGCGCATGACGCCCCAGGGGGTGTCGTTGGAGAGCCCCACGGCGCGGATCTTGCCGGCGTCCACGGCCTCTTTCAGGGCGCCCAGGGTCTCTTCCAGCGGCGTGGCGTCGCTGTCGTCGCCCGGCAGGTAGCCCAGCTGGCCGAAGCAGTTGACGTGACGGTCCGGCCAGTGGAGCTGATAGAGATCGAGATAGTCGGTCTGCAGGCGCTCGAGGCTCGCGTCCAGCGCCTGGTGAATCTGTTCGCGGGTGTGTCGCGGGCCGCCGCGAAGATGCTCCATGCCGCGTCCGGCACCCGCCGCCTTGCTGGCGATGATCAGATCGTCGCGCTTGCCGCGCTGCTTCAACCAGCTGCCGATATAGGCCTCGGTGCGGCCCTGGGTCTCGGGTTTGGGCGGTACCGGATACATCTCGGCGGCGTCGATGAAGTTGATGCCGGCGGCGACGGCACGATCGAGCTGCTCGTGCGCCTCGGCCTCGGTGTTCTGTTCGCCGAACGTCATGGTGCCGAGGCACAGGCGCGAAACCTGGATGTCGGTCTTGCCTAGGGGGCGTCGCTGCATGTTGCGCTCCAGATGAAAAAACGGATGTTGACGAGCCTGAGAGGGTGTTTACAAAATGCCTGCGCTCGGCAATACGGCGTTAAAATCGGCCTCAAATGCTCATTTACCCCGTGTAAACTCCGCCTTTTCGACCGATTTTGCCTTGTCTTGCCTTCGCTCGCCGAATTTGTAAACACCCTCTGAGGCGTGATGAAAAGCCGTTGGAAATCGTATGTTACTGGCGCCGCTGGAAAGCGGCAAACCGGCGCCGGACGCGAGGGGTTGAGTCGCCACGCGGGCAGGCGTATCCTTGCGGCCTTTCGCCGCCCGGCCTCGGCCGTGCGCGCCTGTGAAGGGTCGATTCCGACGCGCCATAGAGCGTTGCCTGGTGTTGCGGTAATAGAAAACAAGATGCGTTCAGATCGACACGGTAGTTCGGACCGTTAACGGGTCCCAGTCTCCAGGGTCACTGTCAGTTATGCCACAGACGTTTTCTTTCTTTACGCGATTCGAGTTCCGTCTGGCCACGCAGCTCAGCCACACGCGCTGGATGACGCGTTCGCCGGGCAAGCAGCGGTTGATGCTGCGCTGGTTCAAGCGTTGCGCCGATGCCGGCCATGTCCCCGCGCGGTCGCTCTACGGCCGGGTGCTGATGCATCGTGGGATCTCCCCCCGCGACAAGTCCACCGGCGCGCGTTATGTCCTGCAGGCGGCCCAACAGGGGGATCGCCATGCGCAATACCAGGCCGGGCGCATCTACGAACTGGGTTGTTCGCAGTACCAGCCCAACGAGCACCATGCGGTGACCTGGTACGCCCGCGCGGGCGAGAATGGCCATGTCCAGGCCGCAACACGGCTGGCCGACGCGTATCGGCACGGCGAGCTGGGCCTGCCCCACGACCCCGCTCGCGCGGACGATTGGCAGCGCTGGGCCCGGCATCTCACCGAAGACAGTCCCACTGGCGAGGCGCCCGCCGCGCTCGCGGCGCACTGAGCCGCCCGCAACCTTCCGGGTTTCCGGCGTGACCTCCGCCACCGGCCAGGTGGCGGGGTGAAGTCGCGCTTCATCACTGTCATGATGGCGCATCATCGGCGTCGCAAGATGAGACGGCATCATGGAAGGAGCCCGTGACGTGTTGCTGCCCACCCTGCTAGATATCGAGGCCTCCGGCTTTGGCCGCGGCAGTTACCCCATCGAGGTCGGCCTGGCCCGAGCCGATGGCAGTCGCTGTGCGTTCCTGATCCAGCCGGTGCAGGAGTGGACCCATTGGGATCCCAAGGCCGAACTGCTGCATGGCATATCCCGCGCCCGGCTGGTCCGCGAGGGGCACCCGCCGATCGAGGTCGCGCGCTGGCTCAACGACGAACTGGGGGCGAGCGGTATCGCCTACAGCGATAGCTGGGGCTACGACAATACCTGGCTGTCGCTGCTTTTCGATCAGGCCCGCATGCTGCCGCGGTTTCGACTGGAGGCGCTGCGGCGCCTGCTGAGCGAGGCCCAGACCGAGTGCTGGGCCGAAACCAAGGAGCGGATCGCCGCGGAGCACGACATCCGTCGTCATCGTGCCGGCGACGACGCCCGTCTGCTGCAGTTGACCTACAAGGCCACGCTGGGCGTCGACTAGCCTACCGCGCCGGCTCACCCCTCGCCGCTGACGCTCAACAGAATCTTGCCGGTATTGGCGTTGTCCGACAGGTGCTGCATGGCCGTTTCCGCTTCCTGCACCGACCAGGTGCCGGCAATCAATGGCTTGATCTCGCCACTGGCCAGCTTGGGCCAGACGTGGGCATGGAGCGCGTCGAGAATGGCACCCTTGGCCTTCGCCGAGCGCGAGCGCAAGGTGGAGCCGATCAGGCGTTGACGCTTCATCAGCATGCGCCCCAGATTGACCTGTGCCTCGACCCCGCCCATCAGTCCGATCAGTACCAGTCGACCGTCGGGATTGAGTACCGCGAGATCCTGCGCGATGTAGTCTCCCCCCACCGGATCGAGGATCATGTCGGCGCCGCCCCAGGCCTTGACCGGGTCGACGAAACTGCCGTCGTGGCGGTTCCAGCCGGCATCGGCACCCAGTCGATAGCAGGTCTCCAGCTTGTCGGCGCTACCCGCGGTCACGAAGCAGGGGTTGCCGAACGCGCGGCAGAGCTGGATCGCGGCGGTGCCGACGCCGCTGGCGGCGGCGTGCAGCAGGACGCGCTGGCCGGTCTGCACCGCACCCTCCATGTAGAGGTTGAGCCAGGCGGTGGCGAAGACCTCCGGCAGCGCGGCGGCTTCTCGCAGCCCCAATCCCTGGGGGATCGGCAGCACCTGGGCCTCGTCGACCTTGACCTGTTCGGCGTAGCCGCCGCCGGCAAGCAGGGCGCAGACGCGATCGCCGCGCCGGAAGCGCTCAACGCCACGGCCGATTTCAATGATCGTCCCACTCACCTCCAGCCCGGGGATCTCGGATTCACCCGGCGGCGGCGGATAGTTGCCGCCGCGCTGCATCAGGTCGGCACGGTTGATGCCTGCCCAGGCGACTTCGATGCGGACTTCACTGGCGCCCAGTGCGCCGGGATCGTCGTGCTCGCGCCATATCATCTGATTGGCTTCGATGGCGATGGCCTGCATGGCTCGCTCCTCGTTTGATCGGTTCACCCACTCTAGTCAGCGGCCACGTCGTTGTCATATCTCGCCGTCATGCTACCGGCCAGGCCGCGATGGTCGGGAGGAAGCGATATGATCGACATTGCCGAGACACTCGAAAATCACGTCAAGCCGTTCTCCAGGCTGCCGGGTTGGCTACGGCGGCTGAGTATCGCACTGATCCGCGGACTGGTCCGCGAGAACGAGATCAACCGGTTTCTGAGCGCGCACGCCGATACCCGGGGCATCGGTTTCGTCGAACGGGTGCTCGATGAGTTTCGCTTCGGCTACACGCTGCCGTCGCGGGAGCGGGAGAACATCCCGGTGACCGGACGGGTACTGATCGTGGCGAACCATCCGCTGGGGGCGTTGGATGGCCTGGCGCTGTTGAAGATGGTTTCCGAGGTGCGTCCGGACGTCAAGATCCTGGCCAGTAGCCTGTTGATGCAACTGGAGCCGCTGCGCGACTGTCTGCTGCCGGTGGACAACCTCTCTCGCCGGGGCTTTCGCCGCAGCCTTGCCGAAATCGGCGGGGCGCTGGACCGGGAGGAGGCGGTCATCGTGTTCCCGGCCGGCGAGGTGTCGCGAGCCGGCCCCCATGGCGTGCGCGACCGGCGCTGGCAAGGCGGTTTCCTGCACCTGGCGCGGCGTTACAACGCCCCGATCCTGCCGCTGCACGTGCAGGGCAGGAACTCCTGGCTGTTCTATGCGCTGACGATGCTGCGAAACGATCTGGGCACGCTGATGCTGCCGCACGAGATGTTCCGCCAGCGTGATCGTCAACTTCGCGTGCGCGCCGGTGCGCTACTGTCGATGGAGCGGATCGATCGCGATGGGCTCTCCACCGCGGTCAAGCTCAAGTTGCTGCGCAAGCATGTCTATCGGCTGGGGCGCGGACGCAAACCGGTGTTCCTGGGGGAGGCGGGCATCGCGCACCCGGAGAGCCGCCTGGCATTGCGGGAGGCGCTGCGTGATGCCCAGCACCTGGGGGAGACCGTCGACGGCAAGCAGATACTGTTGTACGACGGCCAGCTCGACGGCGTGGTCATGCGCGAGCTGGGGCGGCTGCGCGAGATCGCTTTTCGCCGCGTCGGTGAAGGCACGGGGCGGCGCCGCGACATGGATGCCTTCGACGCGCATTACCGCCATCTGCTGGTGTGGGACGACAGGGATCTGGAGATCGCCGGCGCCTATCGACTGGGCGAGGTGGGTCGGATCCTCGACGCGCATGGCATGGAGGGGCTCTACTCGCCGACCATTTTCCACATGGAGAATGCGCCCTGGTCGGAGTGGCGTCACGGGCTGGAACTGGGGCGCAGTTTCGTCCAGCCCCGTTACTGGGGGCGTCGCAGCCTCGACTATCTGTGGCTCGGGCTCGGTGCCTATCTGCGTCACCATCCCGAGGTCCGCTGGCTGTTCGTCCCGGTGACGATCTCGGGCAGGGTGCCGCTGCTAGCGCGGGAGCTGTTGGTCGGCTACTACCGTCACTATTACGGCGACTTGAGCGAACGTGTACGCGCCCGGGCACCGTTCAGCCTCTCGGCGGCGGGGCGCATGGAGGCGGAGAGGCTGTTCGGCGGCAACGATCGCGACGAGGATTTCAGGCAGCTGCGCGATCAACTGGAGGCCCTGGGCGTGAGCGTGCCCGTCCTCTACAAGCAGTACTGCGACGTGGCCGAACCGGGGGGCGTGCGCTTCATGGATTTCGGCGTCGACGCCGCTTTCGGCTACTGCCTGGACGGCCTGGTGGTGGTCGATGTGGAACGGCTGAAGCCCGAGAAGCGCCGGCGTTACATCGGTACCGCGGCGAGCGTCGCCCCGGGCGGCGGTGGGGCGCTTGTCACCGCCGGCCGGTCGCTGCCGACGCAGACGGCGTGATCAGTCGAGCGCCGCCGCGGCCTGAAGACGGTCGAGCAGGGTGTCGGTGTCGGCCTCGGCGACCAGCGTGCGCCGGGTCGAGGCATCGAGGAAGCCGTGTTCGACGGTGGTATCGAGGAAGGTCAACAGTGGCGAGTAGAACTCGGCCACATTGAGCACGCCGATCGGCTTGTGGTGAAGGTCGAGATAGCGCCAGGTCCAGATCTCGAACAGCTCCTCGAGGGTGCCGATGCCGCCGGGCAGGGCGATGAAGGCGTCGGCGTGTGCGGCCATGGCGGCCTTGCGTTCGTGCATGTTGTCGACGCGAATCAGCCGGGTCAGGCCGTGATGCGAGACCTCGCGCTGGACCAGGTGCTCGGGCATCACGCCGATCACCTCGCCGCCCTCGGCGAGACAGGCGTTGGCCAGCCTGCCCATCAGGCCGTTGCGGGCGCCGCCGTAGACCAGCCCCCAGCCTCGTCTGGCGATCGCCGCGCCCAGCGCTTCCGTCGCCGCGGCAAAACGGTCGTCGTTGCCCTCACGTGAACCCAGGTAAACACAGATTTGCACGCTATCGCTCCTGAGAAAAACCAGTGGAAAGAGTAAAGGTTCCGCCCGCACCCCCGCTCAGGGAATGGTGGCGGCCACGCCGTGCTCGGCATCGAGCCAGCGGCCGATGGCGTTGTCCCCGCACAGGTGATGGGCGTACTGGGTGTGCAGGCAGCGCACCTGATCCCAGTTGGTGATGCCACCGACACCCCGTTCGCGCATCAGTTGCGTGTAGCCGCGCTGCTCGACCGCGTGGCGCTGTTCGTCGGTCATGAAGTGCCAGCGCTGGCGTACGTAATCGGCATGGCTCCGGTGGTAGCTGGCGAGCCACTCGGGATCCTGCTGCAGCCGGGCCTCCAACTCCTTGATCACGCCGCTGGCCTCGAGGCGCGACAGCACCACCTTGAGGCGCTCGCAGGAGAGCCAGTAGAGCGTCGGAAAGGGCGCATCGTCGACGATCGGCGCCATGCGCAGCACCAGCGGACGACCGTGGCCGTCGGTGGCGGCGACCGCCTCGAGGCCCCGCGGCGGGCGGCCCAACTGCTCGGCGATGATCGCCAGTTGGGCGTCAGTCGGTATCTGATCGGTGTGAATCACCATCGGGGGAATCCAGTATGACCTTGTTGGAACGAGCCACGGCGCGGTAGAAGGCCTGGCTCAGCTGCATCGGCGTGGGCGAGTAGAGGTATTCGCGCAGCAGATAGTCGCGGGCGCGCTCGACCAGCACGGTGTGCAGCCGATTGAACGGCGCATCATAGTCGTAGGGGTCGGGGCCCGGCAAACGCAGATGGGGGTAATCGGCCAGGC
>NZ_CEXLVS010000043.1:8445-21375 GCF_982684285.1 Salinicola sp.
CCAGGCGCTCCATGAAGTAGTGTTCCAGCACGCGCTCGACGGCGCGGTGGCGATCGAGGTCGTCGGGATCGATCCACAGGTCGAAGTCTATCGACATGCGAAGGGCTACCCGCGCCGCGCCAGATCCGCGGGGCGGGCCGCGGTCAGGGCGATCAGGTCGTCGCGCGCCAGCGACAGTTCCAGCCCGCGCCGGCCGCCGCTGACGTGCACCGTGTCCAGCGTCAGGGCGCTTGCGTCGATGAAGGTGGGCAGGCGCTTCTTCTGGCCCAGCGGGCTGATGCCTCCGACCAGGTAGCCGGTGGTGCGCTCGGCCACCGGGACTTCAGCCATCCGCGCCTTGCGGACGCCGGCAGCCCTGGCCAGCGCCTTGAGATCCAGCGTGGCATCGCCGGGCACCAGGGCGACCACCAGGCGATCGTCATCCAACTGGGCGAGCAGCGTCTTGAACACGCTGGCGGGTGACAGCGAGAGCGCTCGCGCGGCATCGAGGCCATAGGAGCCCTGGGAGGCGGCGTCGGATTCGCTCGTCAGGTCGTAGCTGGTGACCTGGTGGGCGACACCGCGTGACTCGAGCAGGCGAATCGCGGGGGTCATGGCGCGACTCCCGTCGCTGCCGGGACGGGTTGCGAAAAACCAGCGGAGGTTTCTAAGCTGATCACGCTATGGAGACTCCCTGTCGATGATGATGGATGCCGAGATGACCGAACGCTGCGCGCTGTGCCGACGCGCCGCGCCGCTGACGCGTCATCATCTCATTCCCCGAACGTTGCACCGCAAGCCGCGCTATCGCAAGCGGCATGGTCGTGAGCGGATGCAGACGGCGGTGCTGTGGGTCTGCCGGCCGTGTCACTCCCATCTCCACCGCACGCTGAGCGAACGCGAGCTCGCCGATCATTATGCGAGCCGTGAGGCGCTGCTGTCGCATCCCGACATTCGTGCCTTCGCCGAGTGGTTGGGCAGCAAGCCCGAGGGTTTCGTGCCCAAGTCGCCGCGCCGCGGTGGCGGTCGCTGAGCGGCGTCAGATCAGCCGCAGGCCGCGATAATCCTGCCAGGCTTCGGCCAGCGGCGCCGCCAGGCAGTCGCGCAAATGCTCGGGCAGGCTGGCATGAGCCGTCTCGCGGGCTTCGAATTCCCGGTTGTGCAGCCAGCAGTAGGCCCAGGCGCAGGCTTCGTCGTCATCCCGGGGCAGCGGCTTGGCGGGCATCTGCACCAGCAGGAACAGCGCCGTTCTGGCCGCCCAGCGCGGCGGAGTGGCGTCACCGCTCCAGTGAGTCAGCGTTTCGCCGTCCGGCGTCGACTCGGGCTCGCCCAATTTGGCGATGCGCGCCGTATCGGCCAGAATCATGGCCAGACGGTCCGGATCGGCCTGGCCCAGCATCAGCCAGTGGCCGACCAGTTTCGAACTGCCCGCCAGGACCCGAGCGTAGAACGATCGGGAAGAAGCGCTGTCGGGCTCGTCAGGCCGCTCGCACATGTTCGTCCATCCATTTCGATGATGAGATCACTATCGTGAATTTCGATTTTGCCACGCGTATCGATCGCCGCCAGCACCCCTCCACGAAATGGCAGCAGTACGAGGAGGACGTGCTGCCCCTGTGGGTCGCCGACATGGACTTCCGTTCGCCGCCAGCGGTGCTCGAGGCACTGGCGAGGCGAGTCGACCACGGGGTGTTCGGTTACGCTGGCGTGCCGGAGAGTCTAAAGCAAACGCTGTGCGAGTGGAGCCGTCATCACTACGACTGGGCGATCGACGACGCCTGGCAGCTGTGGGTGCCGGGCGTGGTGCCGGCGCTCAACCTGGCGGCGATGGCGTTCAGCGATCCTGGCCAGGGCGTGCTCACTGCGACGCCGATCTATCCGCCATTTCTCGGTGTGGCCAAGAACACTGGCCGCGAGGCTCAGGTCTTCGAGCTGGCGGAGCCGGAGGCAGCGGGCCAACCGTGGCGGCTCGATCTCGAAGCGCTCGAAGCCGCCATCAAGCCGAATACGCGCGTACTGCTGTGGTGCCATCCGCACAATCCCACCGGTCGGGTATGGACGGCCGAAGAGCTCGAAGGGCTGGCGGAGTTGGCGGTGCGCCACGACCTGATCGTGATCTCCGACGAGCTGCACTGCGACCTGATCCTCGATCCGGCGATGACGCACCGTCCCCTGGGACGGCTTTGTCCCGAGCTGTCGGAGCGACTGGTCACGCTGTGGGCGCCCTCCAAGACGTTCAACATCGCCGGGCTCTCCTCCGCCTGCGCGATCATCAGTGACGACGGCCTGCGCCAGCGCTTCAAGGCTGCGGCTGCCGGTCTGCTGCCCAGCGTCAACGTGCTCGGTCTGAGCGCGTCGCAGGCCGCCTATGGTGAATGCGAGATGTGGCGGCAGGCACTGCTGGGCGAGCTGCGCAGCAATCTTTCGCTGGTGGAAGCGCACGTTTCTCGGTGGCCGGGCGTGACCATGACGACCCCGGAAGCGACCTATCTGGCGTGGCTGGACCTGCGTCACAGCGCGTTGGCGGATGGGCCTCAGCAGCGGCTTCTCGAGGAGGCTCGGGTCGCTCTCTCCGATGGCGCCGATTTCGGCTGGCCGGGATTCGTCAGGCTCAACTTCGGCATGCCGAGGAGCTGGCTGGAGGAGGCGCTGATGAGGCTGGACCGGCTGCTGGCGCCGTGATCGAAAGGCAATGCCCGGCGCCAGCCGGGCGTTGCCTGCATGGCTGTTGCCACTCAGTAGAGCATGGCTGTCGCCACTCAGTAGAGCATGGCGAACAGACGACGGCGGTAGGCGACCGTCAGCGGATGCTCGGCGCCCAGCGCGTCGAAAACGCGTAGCAGCGTCTTGCGTGCCGCGTCCTCGCCGTAGGCGCGGTCGCGTTTCATGACGGCCAGCAGCGCCTCCAGGCCCGCTTCGTACTGGCCATCGGCGATCTGGCGCATGGCGCGCTGGTACTGCGCCTCGCTATCGTCGCGCTCGCCCAGGGCGTCGATGTCGGCCTGGCTCAAGGCTTCTTCGCCGAACTCGATGCGTGCGCGCACGCCGCGCGCCTTCGCCGCATCGCGATGCTCCGGCGGCAGGTCGTCGAGCTTGCGTTTCGCATCGTCGACCTGGCCCGCTGCCACCAGCACCCCGGCCAGATCGATCTGGTAGTCGTAATGCTCGGGGTACTGCTGAATCAGTTCCCGGTAGATGGCCTGGGCGGTCTCGGTGTCGCCGGAGGCCAGCGCGGCCTGTGCCATCTCTTCGGGGCTCTGGGACGCCTCGGCGGGCGCTTCCAGGTATTTTCCCAGCCATTCGCGTACCTGCTTTTCCGGGAGCGCACCCTGGAACTGGTCGTAGAGCTGGCCCTGGGAGATGAGCTTGACGTCCGGCACCGAGCGCACGCCCAGCTGCGAGGCGATCTGCGGGAAGGCTTCGATATCGAGCCGGGCCAGCACGAACGCCCCGGCGTACTCCTGGGCCAGCTTCTCGAGCACCGGCTTCAGGTTCTTGCAGGGCTCGCACCAGGAAGCCCAGCTCTGCAGCAGCACCGGGTGCTGCATCGAACCCTCCAGCACGACCTGCTGAAAGTTCTCCAGCGTGACGTCGACGATGACGTCGTCCGGGGCGACATTGCTGCCGGCGCCGTTGTGACTGCTTTCTTCCGGGCCGGTCAGCGGTTGCCCGGTGCGAGGATCGACGATAGCCATGCGAAAAACCCTTGATGTTCGATTCGAGATTGGGGACTGTTATGCGGGTTGTCCCGTATCGATTCAACCCCAGCGCTCGACTTAAGCTTCGGAACCCGCCTTCTCGATGCCTCTTCCCCGTCTGTTCAAGCGCATTCTGGTGAGCGTGACGATATCGATCGTGCTGGTCGTGGCCCTGTTGTCGGGCCCGGCCTACATGCTCGCCTCCCAGCAGGTGCCACTGCATGCCAGCTGGCATGGCGCCGATCGTTCGTCCAGTGGATTGGCTCCCGATCCGGGCGAGGTCGACGAGGCCGTGGTTCAGGTCTACGCGGCGCGCGCCTTCGAATGGCGGGGCGCCTTCGGCGTGCATACCTGGATCGCGACCAAGGCCGAAGGGGCCGAACGGTATCGCGTCTATCAGGTGCTGAGCTGGCGCCGGCCCACGGTGGAGTCCGGGTACGCGCCGCCGGATCGTCGATGGTACGGCAATCCGCCGACGCTGCTCGCCGAGCTCCGGGGCGATAGGGCGGCGCGAGCGATCGACCGCATCGAGGAGGTCGTGCCCGACTACCCGGAAGCCGATCGCTATCGGATCTGGCCGGGGCCCAACAGCAATACGTTCATCGCCTGGGTCGTGCGACAAGTGCCGGAACTTTCGGTGGATTTTCCTCCCAACGCCATCGGCAAGGATTATCTGCCGGGTCGGATCGTGGCGAGGGCACCGACGCACACCGGCTACCAGTTATCGCTGGGTGGAGTGCTCGGGGTGATGCTGGCCCGGGACGAGGGCTTCGAGCTGAACGTGCTGGGGCTGACGGTCGGGTTCGACTGGCAGTCGCCGGCGCTCAAGCTGCCCGGTATCGGTCGTGTCGGCATGGCCCAGCCGACGGGGAGCTCGGGAGAGAAAAGCGTCGATCAGGACGTCCCGTGATCACATGGAGGGGGGGCGATCGGTGAGCGGGCCTGACGGAAGCGGGCTCGGCGTGGTGGGAGGCGTGGGGCAAATAGCGGAGACCAAAAAAAACCGGCGCCTGGGGAAGGCACCGGTCAAATAATTTGGTAGCGGGGGCCGGATTTGAACCGACGACCTTCGGGTTATGAGCCCGACGAGCTACCAGACTGCTCCACCCCGCATCAATGTGTGGCGTATTATACGTATGGATTAGATGATGTCAATGGCTTCGGCATCACGATGACGACCATTTTGTCCCAGGTGCGCCATCACGCTATCGAAAGCCGGTTCATAGCGCTCCCAGGTCTCCATGGTCAGCGGCGCCGTCGACATCAGGCGCAGCAGGGTCTGCCGGAGCTCCTCGGGGGGTGTCGGCGGGCGGCCCAGTCCATCGTTGAGGCGCGCCACCTGCACCTCGAGGCGCAGCGGTTCCAGTGCTTCGGGGATGGCGTCTCCCGCCAGCAGCGTCAACTGAACCAGGCAGCGCTGCAGGATCTCCTCAGCCTGTGCCGGTGACTGCAGCCGACGCTGCTCGGCCTGGGTCTCGATGGCCTGGCGCAGGTCTCCGGCGAGCTGGCTGGTGTCGAGCTCGCCCTGGAGCGACTGCCGCATCCAGTGACGGTAGTCCGGCCACTGCTTCGCTTCTTCCACCAGCGCGAGACGATCCAGCGTGATCTCGCGGGCGTGGACGATTCCCTGCCAGCGCTTTTCCATGCCGTCGCTGCGTCGGCTGCGGGGCAGCGGTGCCAGCCGTTGGGCTTCCGCCAGGGCCGCATCGAGGACATCACGCTCCTGGGCGGAATCCGGCTGCCAGGCGTCCACGCGATCGATCAGCGCCTGCATATCGTCGAAGCGCTGCTGTTGACGCGTCTGCTGCTCGCCGCGGGCGGCGTCGCGGGCCGCGAAGATGTCGTCGCAATGGCTTCGGAACTGGCGCCACAGCGTCTGCTCGATGCCCTTGGGAGCGCGGCCGAGGTCGCGCCAGCGCTGTTGCAGCGACTTGGCCTGCTCGGCGCGTTGAGTGGCCGGGGCGGGATCTTCCGCCAGCCGCCTTGCCTGCTCCACCAGCTCGCGCTTGTGCCCGGCGACGTCCCCGGCGCGTTCGTCGATCAGCGACTGCAACTGCCGGCGCAGACGCGCATAGCGACGGCCGGTCGAGGCGGCCTGGCGTCGCGGCACCGGCCAGTGATGATCCCACTGCTCCTGGGCGGCATCGCGAACCTTGCGCAGCCCGTCCGGGTCGGCATCGGCAGAGGGGTTGGCCAGCAGCGCCTCCAGCTGTTCGCAGAGGGCCTCCCGGGCGGCAAGGTTGTCCTGTTCCCGTGACTCGAGCTCGGCTTCCCAGTCCGCCAGTTGCCCATGCAGGGCGTCGGATGCGTTGCGGAAGCGCTGAGCCAGTTCACGGGTCGCCGCGGCATCGCCGAGCTGGCGCCACTCCCGGATCAGTTGCTGGTGGTGGCGATGGCGCTCCGCGTCGGAGCGCTCACGCGCCTCGACCAGCGCTTCCATGGCCGCCAGCAGGGCCTCGCGCTTCGGCGCCGCGGCGAAACCGCGCCAGTCTCTCAACTCGGCGAGGCGGGCGGTCTGCTGCTTGTATAGCTGGTCATGAGTCGGCGACAGCCTCTGGCCACTGGTTTCCAGATGCTGGCGGATCCGGCGGTGCAGCTGCGAGGCCGGCCGGTAACGGCCCTGGTCGAGCTCCTGCGTCAGCGCCTCGAGTTGAGCCGCGACCTCCTCCTCCGGCCAGTGACTTGCGCTGCTGGCGACGTTGTCAGCGTCGCCCCCGCGCCGGTCGGCCGCCGCCTGGCGCTGGGCGTCGAGCACCAGTTCGGTGGGCGGCAGTTCGCCCGGCCACGCCAACCGGTCGAGCACCGGCTGCAGCGGTTGTTCGCCCTTCAGGCCCGCGCGGAGGGCGGGGGCTTCGGCCTGAAGTCGCTCCCAGGCCTGCCAGATCGACTGGGCGCGATGATCGAGAGCCAGATAGCGTTGCTGGAACGACTCGCTCACGCCGTAGTGGTCCGAGACGTCCTGCCAGCGTTCCTCCTGCAGATGCCATTTACCTTGCAAGGCCTGCAGCACCTCGGGCGTCAGACGTTCTGCCTCCAGGGCGATCTTCAACGCCTGGTCCAGGGCGTCGAGAATGCCCTCGCGGGTCGTCTGCGCCTCGGACTTTTCACGCTTGACGCGTTCGATCTCGCGATGCCGATGCTCGTGCTCGGCGATTCGCTGGCGGCAGCGTGTCACGGCGGCATCGAACCGTGCGCGCTGGGTGTCGTCGGCGTTGCCCGTCAGCGCTTCCCAGCTCTTGATCCAGTGTTTCAGACGCGCCTCGAACATCGGTTCCCACGGCCGGTGGGCCTGGGTTTCCAGCGTCTCCAGCAGTTTTTCGCGCTCGACCTCTTCCCGGTTCTGCTGCTCGGCATCGGCACGCAGATTCGCCAGCCGTTCGCGGGCAAGACGCGCGACCTGCTTGTCTCTGCGGGCCTGCTTGATCAGGCGCGCCAGGCCCTCTGGCGAGGTGACGCGTTCCGCCGCGGCATGGCGTACGGCAGTGATGCCGTTTTCACAGGCGTGGTGGATCAGGCGGCCCTCGTCGTCGATACGGGCCAGGGCGGACAAGCGCAGGGCCTGGTTGTCACCATGGCTGATCAACGCATCGATCAGCGCGAGGTCCTGAAGCTGCTCGACCGTCGCCAGGCGGGTGTTGAGGTCCGGGCTGGGCGAGACCCGGCCGCCGAGAAGGTCGACGAGGCGCTGGAAGGACTCTTCGCTGGGCGACTGGCTGTGCCACTGGAACAGCCAGTCGAGATCCTGCACCCGGGCCAATGCCGCCTGGCGTACCCGGGCCGACTCGTCCATGGCGAGCTGCCGGAGCGTATCGAGCTCGTTCGGGCTCAGCTGTGACGCGGCTTGCGCTCGGACGGCGGGGTCCTTGTGTCGCCAACGGGGAGAGAACAGACGCTGAAAAAGTCCTGGCATGGCCGGTGTGGCATCCTGAAAAACGACGGGCTGGCAAGAGGTCGGCCTCGCGATTCTGCGGCGCCGACGGCAACTGTCTATCTAACCATTTGACGGCCGGCGGTAAAAGCCCGATTCGCCGGTGGCGTCGGTTAGCGGAGACACCTGACAAAAGGTATGAGGGGCCTTATGATCGGTTGCAGCGACATCCGCCCTCGCTTAGCTTAGGGCCTGTAAACGCCATTTCCCCCGCTGCGGAGTTCGGTCATGAGTCTCAACAGGGATCGGGCAGATACTGCCTTTACATTCAAGGGCGGCATGCTGCCGATGACAGTCATGGAACTGGCCAGTGGCGATCCGGAGCGCATTCGTGCGCAGTTGGCCGGCAAGGTCAGCCAGGCACCGGCCTTCTTCCAGCATACGCCGGTGGTGCTGAGCGTCGAGCAGCTCGATGAGCCCCATCTTGCGCTCGAGCGCATTTGCGCCGTGTGTCGCGCGCACAAGCTGCTGCCGGTGGCGGTACGTGGCGGCTCGGACCCGGTCAAGCAGTCGGCGTGGGCCCTGGGGCTGGGCTGGTTTCCGCCCCAGGAGAGCCGGCCGCGAGCCGTCGAGACCAAGCCGGTCGAAGCCGCGGCCGAGGCGGAACTGCCGGTGCCACCCCAGGAGACGGTCGTGCAGGCGGGGGGGCGCATCCATCGCGGCACCGTGCGCTCCGGCCAGCAGATTTCCGCCTCGGAAGGCGATCTGGTCGTGATCGGGGCCGTCAATCCCGGCGCCGAGGTGCTGGCGGCGGGTAGCGTGCATGTCTACGGATCGTTGCGGGGACGGGCGCTGGCCGGTATCCACGGTGACCGCGAAGCCGGTATCTTCTGTCACGACCTGCATGCCGAGCTGCTCTCCGTGGCGGGAACCTACAAGCGCCTCGAGGATATCGACCCCAAGATGCTGGGATGTTCGGTGCAGGTGCAGCTCAAGGAAGATCAGTTAAGGATCTCGGCGCTGACCTGAATGGCGCGGGAACGATCAACAGTTATCGGGTAACAGGAAGTTCATCTTGGCCAAGATCATCGTTGTAACATCCGGTAAAGGTGGCGTCGGTAAAACGACCAGCGCGGCGGCCATTGCCACGGGGCTGGCACTGCGCGGCAACAAGACCGTGGTCATCGACTTCGACGTGGGTCTGCGAAACCTGGACCTGATCATGGGCTGCGAGCGCCGAGTCGTCTATGACCTGGTCAATGTCATCCAGGGCGAGGCCGGTCTCAAGCAGGCCATGATTCGCGACAAGCGCTCGGAGAACCTGCATATCCTCCCCGCCTCCCAGACCCGGGACAAGGACGCGCTGACGCTGGAAGGCGTCGAAAAGGTGCTGATGGATCTCTCCGAGGAGTTCGACTACATCATCTGCGACTCGCCCGCCGGCATCGAGCGCGGTGCCCAACTGGCGCTCTACTTTGCCGACGAGGCGGTGGTAGTGACCAATCCGGAGGTCTCCTCGGTACGCGACTCCGACCGTATCCTCGGGCTGCTCTCTTCCAAGTCGCGCCGCGCCGAGCAGAACCGCGACCCGATCAAGGAGCACCTGCTGGTCACCCGCTACAACCCCAACCGGGTCGACGATGGCGACATGCTCAACCTGGAGGACATCCGCGAGATCCTGGCGATCGACCTGGTCGGCCTGATCCCGGAGTCGGAGGCGGTGCTGCGTGCTTCCAACCAGGGTGTGCCGGTGATCCACGACGACAAGAGCGACGCCGGTCAGGCCTACGCCGACACCGTATCGCGCCTGATGGGTGAAGACGTGCCGCTTCGTTTCCAGTCGGTGCAGAAACGCGGGCTGATCGCACGCATGTTCGGAGGAGGAGGCCGCCGGTGAGGCTACTCGATTTTCTCAAGGGCGAACGCAAGAAATCCGCATCCGTCGCCAAGGAACGGCTGCAGATCATCGTTGCGCACCAGCGTGGGCATCGGGGACAGCCCGATTACATGCCGATGCTCGAGCAGGAGTTGCTCGAGGTCATCCGGCGCTACGTCAAGGTCGACCAGGACGCCATCAATATCAGTCTCGACAGCGACAACGACTGCTCGGTGCTCGAACTCAACGTCACGCTGCCCAACGAGGGCGAGACCGTCAAAGGGTAGTGCGGTGGACGCCGGGCGGCGGTGCATGAGTCGCATCGCCGGCTGTGCTAGGCTTGGCCTTTTGCGCAGCCGGAGAGCGGAATGGCCAACAGCGGAGCGGACCGTAGCAGAAAAGCCCGGTCCCAGGCAGAGCCCACATTCCTTTGGCACGACTACGAAACCTTCGGTGCCGATCCTCGTCGGCACCGTGCCTCGCAGTTCGCCGCGATTCGCACCGATGCCGAATTCAACGAAATCGGCGAGCCGCTGACGCTCTACGCGCGTCCGGCCGACGATGACCTGCCCAATCCCCAGGCTTGCCTGATCACCGGCATCACGCCGCAGGCGGCAATGCGCCGCGGCCTGCCCGAGGTGGAGTTCGCCGCGCGAATCCAGGCCGAAATGAGTGTGCCCGGCACCTGCTCGCTGGGGTACAACAGCCTGCGTTTCGATGACGAAGTCAGTCGTCACCTGTTCTATCGCAATCTGTTGGATCCCTATGCCCGTGAGTGGCAGAACGGCAACTCCCGCTGGGACCTGATCGATGCCGTGCGGGCTTTCTATGCCGTGCGCCCGGAGGGTATCGAGTGGCCGAAGCGCGACGACGGTGCGCCGAGTTTCAAGCTCGAGCATCTGACCGCGGCCAACGGTATCGCCCACGAGGGAGCGCACGACGCGTTGGCGGACGTGCGCGCCACGATCGACATGGCTCGTCTGCTGCGAACTCGAAACGCCAAGTTCTTCGACTACCTGCTATCGCTACGCAGCAAGCGCCAGGTCGCGGCGTTGCTCGATGTCGACGCGCGCAAGCCCATGCTGCACATCTCCCGTCGCTACCCCGCCAGTCGTGGCTGCAGCGCGCTGGTCGTGCCGCTGGCCCGGCATCCCTCGAATCCGAACGGCGTCATCGTCTACGACCTTGCCGTTGATCCCGCGCCGCTGTTCGCGCTGACCCCGGAGGAGATCCGTGGGCGTATCTTCGTCAGCGACCGCGAGCTGGCCGAGGGCGAGGCGCGGATACCGTTGAAAGTGGTGCACCTCAATCGCAGTCCGGTGCTGTTGCCGATCGCCACGGCCGACGAGACGGTGGCCAAGCGCCTGGGGCTTGATCGGCCACTCTGCGAGCGGCACTGGCAGGCGTTGCTGCAGAATCCGGAGTCGTCCAGCAAGGCGGCGATGGCGTTTGCCGATGGGCCGGCCGAGCCGCCGCAGGACCCCGACCTGATGCTCTATTCGGGAGGCTTCTTCTCTCCGCACGACCGCCAGGCCATGGAGCGTGTGCACGCCACGCCGCCCGACGAACTGGGCGAGACCGGGTTTGCCTTCCAGGATCCGCGCCTCGAGGAGATGCTGTTCCGAATGCGGGCCCGCAGCTACCCCGATACGCTCAGCAGTGAGGAGAAGACCCAGTGGGATGCGTTCCGCTGGGTGCGCCTGAACGATCCCAAGAGCGGCGGCATGACCCTCAAGGATTTCGCCCGCGAGATCGAACGGTTCAACCAGACACCGCTCGAGGACCGGGAGCGCCAGATTCTCGAGGAGCTGGTGATGTACGTAGAGTCGATCATGCCGGAGCAGGCGTTCGACGCCTACTGAACCACGGGCCGGCACGCCCGAAGAGCGACATGAGAACGCAAGCCGCCCCGGATGCTTATCCGGGGCGGCTTGCGTTGGTGGCGACGCCCGCCGCAGCTACCGCTGCGTCAGCGGAACGAAGCCTTTCGTCATCGCATCGGTGTCGCTGGCCTGGTCACCGGCGTCCGCGGTGACATCGAGCGCCGGGCTCCGGCGCAGCGTCTGCCAGGCGCTGCGGATGTCGGCAGCCTCCAGCTTGTCGACCGTGGCGGCCAGTTGCTGGCGACGATCGAAGTCGGCCTGCGGGTAGGCCAGCGTCTGCCACAGGCGGTCCGCCCGTGCCGAGAGTGACTGGTCGCGCTGCAGGAGTTGCTGACGCACGGCCTGGCGATAAGGCGCCAGTTCGTCGTCGCCGAGTGCGGCGATGCGCTGGTCGAAGGACGCGAGAAAGGCGTCCATCCGCTGGCCGATCGTCGCGCTGGAGACGCTGGGGGACTGAACCAGCATCATCAGGCCCGGGGCGTTCATGAACGGCGCGTAACCGGCGCTGACGATATAGCCGAGCTGCTCGTCGGTGCGCAGCTTGGCGAAGAAGGGCGGTCCGATCAGTTGCCCGATCACGGCCAGGCTGGCCTGGTCATGCAGCGAGAGGTCGGGGCCTTGCAGGTAGCGCAGTACCGCCGAGTCGTCGCGAGCCGTTGCCGGGTGCAGTGTCGGGGCGTTGGCGGGAACGTCGAGCACCGTCAATGGCGGGATGGCATCGGCGCGGAGTGTGGGCGACAGCGCATTGGCAACCAGTAGCCCCTCACGCCTGGCGAGAGCGGCATCGAGGTTGCCCACCGCCATGGCCTGGAGGTAGAGCCTGTCGAGGAACTGCCGGCGGTAGTCGCGCACGTCCTGGGCATCGATGCCGTCGATCGCCGCCAGCATGTTCGTCGTGCTGACCTGGGGACGCATCAGGGCCTCGCTCAGGGTGCGCTGCAACTGCTGGTAGAGCGCGTCCTGGGGCGCGTTTTCCCAACTGCGCTTCAAGCCTTGCTTGACCCGTTCGACGCTGGCGTCGGTGATCTCGCCCTGGCGCAACTGCTCGACGACGGTCCTCATCAGGCGGTCCTGATGATCGCGCCAGCCGGAGAAGGCCAGCGTGATACCGCGACCGTGGGCGTAGGCGGCGAACTCCTGTCCGGCCAGCGAGGCTGGATAGAAACGCTCGTTGAGGCCGTCGTTCAGCCAGCCGGCCAGCAGCCGTGTCAGCACCGCATGACGGGCGTCCCGGGAGGCGTCCGGGTTCTGCAGGCTGAAGCGCCATTCGACCCGCGGTGCGCCGAAGTCGCTGTCGGCCTGGTGCCAGATCTCGACGCTGGGTGAGTCGACCAGGCGGGCGGGTTCGGCGCTCTCGAACGGGCGAACGCTGAGGTCCTCGGCGATGTACGGATTGGCGTCGGGCAGTCCCAGGCCATCGAGAGGAGAGCCCGCGGGCCAGTCATCGCGCCGGGTCAGGGTGTAGGGCGTCGAGAAGTAGCGGGTGGTCTCGTCACCCGACACGTCCGGGCCGCTGTAGACCCGCAGCAGGTTGTCGGGTGTCAGGCGCCCGAGGATGTCGTCGATGGCTTCCGCGTCGAATCGATCCATGCGGTAGGGCGCGTACTGCACGTCCTGGAGAGGGTA
>NZ_CEXLVS010000044.1:0-20957 GCF_982684285.1 Salinicola sp.
GCCGTGATCAAGTACGAGATGAGCCACGACGGTCCCGCGGCGCAGCGCGTCGGCTATCTGGAACGCAACGAGTGCGCTTCCGGCGGCCACTCTTCCGCCGAGGAAGCCGCGGTCAAATGGATCAACTGATCCCGCTGTCGCGTTCCGGTGGCGGGTACCTCCCGGGAGAGGGCCGGCATGACCGGGCCCAGGGCCCGTTGCGCAAGCTCGATATCCGCCTGCCGGCGGCGGGGCGCCCGGCGGAGTACACGCTGCGGGCCGGCGACCAGCGCGTGGGTCTCAATGCCTGGCTGGGCCGGCGTATCGTGCTGCGCCACACCGGCGAGATCCACTGTATCGAATGCGGTCGGGCCACGCGCAAGAGCTTCGGTCAGGGGCACTGCTATCCCTGCTTCTCGTCGCTGGCGCACTGCGATCTCTGCATGATGCGCCCGGAGACCTGCCACTACTTCCAGGGCACCTGCCGCGATCCCGCCTGGGGGGAACGTCACTGCTTTCGTCCGCACACCGTGTATCTGGCCAACGCCTCCGGACTCAAGGTCGGTATCACGCGTGGCACCAACATGCCGACACGCTGGCTCGACCAGGGGGCGATCCAGGCGCTGCCGATTCTCGACGTGGAGACCCGTCAGCAGTCGGGTTTCGTCGAGACGCTGTTCAAGGCGCAGGTTTCCGATCGCACCAACTGGCGGGCGATGCTCAAGGGCGAGGTCGAACCGCTCGACCTGGTTGCCGAGCGCGATCGGCTGCTGGCATCGCTCGAGCCCGGTCTCGGAGAGCTGCGTCGACGGTTCGGTCACGACGCCATCCAGGCGGTCGATGCTGCCGCGCCACTATCGATCGACTACCCGGTGCTCGAGTGGCCGCGCAAGATCGTCTCGTTCAATTTCGACAAGACGCCCCGCATCGAGGGCACCCTGATGGGGCTCAAGGGGCAGTACCTGATCCTCGATACCGGCGTCGTCAACCTGCGCAAATTCGCCGGCTATCAGGTCGCGGTGAGCGCCGAAGCGGCCTGAACCAGGAGCGTCATCGCGGCTTGTGCTCGAGCTGGCGCTCCATGCGTTTCAGGAACACCGCCATCACCCGGTCGTAGAGCGTATCCTTCAGCACCGCGTCCTCCACCCCCGCGTCCAGATTGGGATTGTCGTTGACCTCGATGACCACGACGCGGTCGCCGATCTGCTTGAGATCGACCCCGTAGAGGCCGTTGCCGATCAGCCTGGTCGCCCGCAGCGCTGCCTTGACCACCGGTGGCGGCACTTCGGACAGATCGTGGGTGGTGAACCCTCCGCTACGCGTCTTGCCGCTGGAGTGGTCGTAGATCTGCCAGTGGCCGCGAGCCATGTAGTAGCGGCTGGCGAACAGCATCTGGCCGTCGAGCACGCCGATGCGCCAGTCGAAGTCGGTGGGCAGCCACTCCTGGAGCAGCAGCAGGGCGGAGGATTCGAACAGCTTGGGGGCCTCCGCGGCCAGCTCCTCCCGCGATCGAATCTTGACCACGCCCTTGGAAAAGGCGCCGTCCGGCACCTTCAGCACCAGCGGATACTCCAGGTGGGCGAGCTTCTCGTCGAGCCGGTCCATGTCGCCACGATACAGCAGCTGGCCACGGGGCGCGGGAATCCTGTGGGTGCCCAGCAGCTCGTGGAGAAAAATCTTGTTGGTGCAGCGCAGGATCGATTGCGGGTCGTCGATCACCACCAGCCCCTCGTGCTCGGCCTTCTTGGCCATGCGGTAGGTGTGGTGGTCCAGCCGGGTCGTCTCGCGGATGAACAGGGCATCGAATTCGGCCAGCCGACCGGCGTCGCGATGCGTGATCAGATTGACATCGATGCCCAGCCGCCGGCCGGCGCGGATGAAACGCTTGATGGCTCCCCGGTTGCTGGGCGGCAACGCCTCTTGCGGATCGACCAGGATCGCCAGATCGAAACGGTAGCGACGGCGGGCGCGCGGTGTGCGCCAGACCCGGGTCGAATGACGGTTCAGCGCCGTCGCGAACAGATCCTCCTCGCCGGACTGCAGCGCGGTCAGTGCCAGCGGCTTGAGCCGCGCCAGCCGCCAGACACTCTGGCGTCTCTCGAAGCGGGCTTCCAGCAATGGATGGGGCAGGCGCTCGAACAGCCTTCTAGCCAGACGCTGCAGCTCCGGCTCCCGGCACTCACCGAAGAACACGCGCAGGGTGAAGGCGTCGCCCGCCAGCACGCCGCGTTTGTTCAGTTCCATCAACAACGGATCGATGGCCGCCAGTTGCATGTCGATCAGGGCCTTGCGCGACAGCTGGTTGAGCGTCTCCACGCTGGGCAGGACGCGCTGGTCGCGGGCCTGGGCCAGCAACGAGACGTAGTAGCCGGTCTCCAGGTAGTCGAGGTTGGCACACAGGTTGATGACGTGGGTGGCGTCATCCGCCGCCGCCGCGCCGTCCAGCGCCAGGAACGCGTCGGCGCTGATCAGGTCCTCGGAAGGGTAGTAGGGTTGCCAGTCGGCAAGGCGGTCGACGACGATACGCAGGCGTGACATGAAATCGGTGGCTCCTTGTCCCGCGGTCTTCCGATGGGAAGCGGCGGTGATCGATACGGCAGGCGTCGGGGCTGCGGGGGAGACAGCATGCGACGACGGGAAGGCGGCGACAAGTCGTTGCCGGCGTGAAATAATTTCAGCATCGTCGGCGCTTGAAAGGCCCCTCTCGAGGCCCGCCGGCGCGGTTTCAGGGCGATGAAGGCCTGAAGACACTGAAATTCTAGATGAATCTGATGAGAGCGCACGCATGCTCCGCACGCTTCGTCGCGGCTTACCCGCCGACTGCGACGCCTTGTACCAACTGGAAGAACGCTGCTTCGACAGTGATCGCTTCAGCCGCCGCCAACTGGCGCACCTGCTGACCCGCGCCAATGCCGTCAACCTGCTGGCCGTTGCCGAGGATCAGCGCGTCGTCGGCTACGGCACGCTGCTGTTTCGGCGCAACAGCGTCACGGCGCGGCTCTACTCCTTCTGTGTCGATCCGGCCGCTCGCGGCACCGGGCTGGGGCGGGAGTTGCTCCAGGCGCTGGAAGAGGCCGCACGGGAGCGCGGCAGCCAGCGCCTGCTGCTCGAGGTGCGTGCCGACAACCGTGTCGCGATGGGACTCTATCGCCGGATGGGATTCATCGCCCATCGCTGGCTGGACGACTATTATGCCGATGGCTGCGCCGCCTGGCAGATGGACAAGCGACTCGACGCTCCCGGGACGCCCGATACGGCGTCAGCCGACTGACCCTCGCCGCATCTGCGGTGGATTTTTGACTAAGGACTATCCCCATGCCGTCTTTCGATATCGTCTCCGAATTCGATCGCCATGAAGCGACCAACGCCGTCGACCAGGCGAACCGCGAGATACAGACCCGCTTCGATTTCCGCGGCGTCGATGCCAGCTTCTCGCTGGAGGGCGAGACCGTGTCGATCGAGGCGGACGCCGAGTTCCAACTTCAGCAGATGATCGATGTGCTGCGCAACAAGCTGATCGCCCGCGGGATCGACCCGCGCTGCATGGAGATCGAGGACGCCCAGACCTCCGGGGTCAAGGCGCGCCAGCAGGTCAAGCTCAAGCAGGGCCTGGAACAGCCCGACGCCAAGGCGATCGTCAAGCTGCTGAAAGACTCGAAGCTCAAGGTGCAGCCGGCGATCCAGGGCGACAAGGTCCGCGTCAGCGGCAAGAAGCGCGACGACCTGCAGCAGGCGATCGCGTTGCTCAAGGGAGAGCAGGGTCCCGACTTGCCGCTGCAGTACGACAACTTTCGGGAGTGAGTTCTTTCTCGCCTTCGCCTGTATCCGCAGAGATCATCGCTTCTCGCTGATTGGGCTCGGCGGAGCCGATCACTACCCTCCCGGGCCTGCTCCCCCACGCAGGCCCGTTTCTCTCATCGCCTATCTCCCAGGCTCCATTCCTTTACGCGACTTCAGATTCAAGATCGAAGCGCTCGCCGGTTTCGAGTGGTAGCCATCGTTAGACCTTGGTCTTGAAATCAGACTCAGCGGTAAAACGCCCGACTTTGCGGCTAAATTCCGTATCGACCGGCAATGCATCGAAATCCCCCTCGATCATAGACTCCTCGGCACAGGTTCACGCCCACCGAGGGGGCTTCGATGAATTCAGCAGCACCGCTTCATCATCAGCAGTCGCGCTCCTACGTCGGCAAGCGTCAACCGCGTGTCGAAGACGAGGCGTTATTACGAGGCCTAGGGCGCTACGCTGACGATCTCGCCGTCCCGCCGGGAACACTGCATGCGGCGGTCGTTCGGTCGCCCCATGCGCACGCCAGAATCCAGCGGGTCGCGATAGAGGCTGCCTTGCAGATACCGGGCGTGCGAGGTGTGCTGACTGGCGAAGACGTCAAGCGCTGGGCAGCGCCATTTCCCGTGGGGGTACGTCAGCCCATGGAGCACTGGTGTCTGGCGGTCGACAAGGTTCGCTACGTCGGTGAACCGGTGGCGGTGATCATCGCCGAGGACCGTTATCTGGCCGAGGACGCCCTCGAATCCGTCGAGGTCGAATACGACGTTCTTGGTGTCTCCATCGATCCCGAAATGGCCACTAACGACGACGCCAGCGTACTGCACGAGGCCGTCGGCAGTAACGTCGTCAATGATCGTTATTTCAATTATGGCGATGCGGATACCGCTTTCGAGCAGGCAGCGCACAGACTTTCCCTCAAGGTGCGTTACCCCCGTAGTGCCTGCACGCCGATAGAGTGCTACGTCGTTTTGGGTCAGTACGATCCCGCCGAGGGTGGCTACGACGTCATGGCCAATTTCCAGGGGCCCTACGCGATTCATTCGGTGATGGCGCGTGCCCTGCAGGTGCCCGCCAATCGTCTGCGACTGCGCACACCGCCGGATTCCGGCGGCAGTTTCGGGATCAAGCAGGGCGTCTTTCCTTATGTCGTGATGATGGGGCTGGCGGCACGCAAGGTCGGGGCGCCAGTAAAGTGGGTCGAGGATCGGCTCGAGCATTTGCAGGGCGCATCGTCGGCCACCAACCGAGTCACCACGATTGAAGCGGCCTTTGCGCGCGACGGGCGTGTCTCGGCCTTGCGCTTCGATCAACTCGACGACTGTGGCGCCTATCTACGGGCTCCGGAGCCTGCCACCACCTATCGGATGCACGGCAATCTCACTGGCGCTTACGACATTCGCCACCTCCAGGTTCGCAACCGTATCGTCATGACCAACAAGATGCCGACCGGCCTCAACCGTGGGTTCGGTGGGCCGCAGGTCTACTTCGCGCTGGAGCGACTGATGCAGCGCATTGCCGTGACGCTGGATCTTGACCCGCTCGATGTGATTCGTCGCAATCTGGTGCCCACCGAAGCTTTTCCCTACCGCTGTGCCGCCGGAGCGCTACTGGATTCGGGTGATTATCGACGCGGCATCGAACTTGGTGTCGAGCAGGGCGGCCTCGAGGAGTTGCGTCAGCGTCGGGAGTCTGCCCGTCGCGAAGGTCGCCATTACGGGATCGGCTATACCGTGGCCGTTGAGCCGTCGATCTCCAACATGGGTTACATCACCATGGCGCAGACGCCGGAGGAGCGACGCCGTGCAGGGCCCAAGAACGGCGCGGTGAGTACCGCCACCATCAGTGTCGACCCGCTGGGTAGCGTCAGCGTCCACGTCTCTTCCACGCCTCAAGGTCAGGGGCATCGAACCGTCGCGGCCCAGGTCGTCGCCGACGTGTTGGGAGTTCCTCTCAAGAGCATTCGCGTCGATGTAGAGCTCGATACCGGCAAGGATGCCTGGTCGATCGCCTCGGGCAACTATTCCAGTCGTTTTGCCGGTGCGGTGGCTGGCGCCGTTCATAACGCGGCGCTCAAGATTCGGGCGCGTCTGGATGCCATCGCCGCGCAACAGTGGCAGGTGTCGGTCGAGGACATCCGCTTCGGCGACGGGCGAATCTATACCGCCGACGGTGTCCACTCCACGTCATTTCAGCGTCTCGCCGGCGCGACTCACTGGGCGCCGGGAACGCTGCCTGAAAGTGAAACGGGCGGGTTGCGCGAAACCGCCTTCTGGACGCCGGCCGAACTGACGGCGCCCGATGACGACGAGCGTATCAACAGCTCACTCTGCTACGGCTTCATTTTCGATTATTGCGGCGTGGAGCTCGATTCGCTTACCGGTCGCGTGACGATCGACCGCTACGTCACGCTGCATGACGCCGGACGCATGCTCAATCCACAGCTCGTGGACGGGCAGGTGCGCGGCGCTTTCGCTCAGGCGGTGGGTGCCGCGCTCTACGAGGTCTTCCATTACAACGAGGATGGCAGCTTTGCCTCGGGCACGCTGGCCGATTACCTGATCCCCACCACCGTTGAAGTGCCGGATCCGACCATTCTGCACATGGAAACGCCCTCCCCATTCACGCCGCTTGGGGCGAAAGGCGTTGGTGAAGGCAACAACATGAGTACGCCGGTGTGCATTGCCAACGCGGTAGCAGATGCGCTGGGCGACGCGGTCGAACCGGGGGCCATCGAGCTGCCGTTGACGCCATCGAAAGTCCGCATCCTGATGGGGATCGAGGAACCGCCAAGGCCGGAAGGCGTGGCTGAAGAGAGCGCGCAGGCGTCGACGGGTGGAGGTTCCAAGCTGAGCGCCAGTGACAGTGTCGAAATTCCCGCGTCGCCGCAGCAGGTTTTCGACAGCATTCTCGATCCCGACACGCTGAAAGCCATGATACCGGGCTGCCATTCTCTGGAGCTGACCGGCGACAACGCTTATCGCGCCGACGTCACCGTCGGTGTCGGCATGATCCGGGCCCGCTTCGATGCCCGCGTCGAATTGACCGAACTCGAGCCACCGCACTCGCTGCGTCTATCAGGCTCGGGCAACAGCGGCATGGGCGACGCTGCCGGCGCGGCGAAGATTCGACTCACCCAAATCGATGGCGGCAAGACCCGCCTGGATTACGACTACGAGGTGACGGTGGGCGGCAAGATCGCTTCGGTGGGCGGACGCATGCTCTCCAGTGCCTCGAAGATGCTCATCGGTCAGATCTTTTCGCGGCTCTCGCAACGGTTGAGTGGCAGCACGAGCAAAGGATCGCTATGGCAACGATTGCGCGCTCTGGCCGGCAAGCGCGGAGGTGACCAATGAAACCCGCTGCCTTCGATTACTACCGACCCACGACCCGTCGCGAGGCCATCGAGCAACTGGTTGAACGCGGGGAAGATGCTCGAATCATCGCCGGCGGCCAATCGCTGATGGCCGTACTCAACATGCGCCTGAGTCAGCCCCGGGTGCTGATCGACATCAGCGGCGTCGACGAGCTGCGTTATATCGAGCGACGCGACGGTTATCTTGCGGTAGGCGCCGCCACCACCCAGGCCGAACTGGCGGAGTACGCCGCACTCGCTGACGAAGTGCCGCTGCTGGCACAGATGCTGCCCTGGATCGGCCATTTCCAGACCCGCAATCGCGGCACCGTCTGCGGGTCCATCGCTCACGCCGACCCCAGTGCCGAGCTGCCGCTATGCCTCGCCACGCTGGGCGGTGAAGTGGTGCTGGAGACGAAGCGTGGTAAACCGCGTCGCGTGACCGGAGATGACTTCTTTCAGGGGATCTTGACCACCGCTCGACATCCCCACGAATTGATCACCGAAGTGCGCTTTCCGCTCAGCAAGGCAGGGCATCGCTATCGCTTCCAGGAGGTCGCCATGCGCCATGGTGATTTCGCCATCGTCGCCTTGGCCGTCGACATCGGCGAAACCGAATACCACCTCGGCGTGGGCGGTGTCGCCGACCGGCCCGTGGTGCGACGCATTCCCCGCGACGTCGACCTCGACGACGCCCTCAACACGCTGGCCTGGTCTCTCGAGGCGCAGGACGACATCCACGCCTCTGCCACTTACCGCCGTCACCTGGTACGAGAAATGGGACGGCGACTAATAACCGAAGAGATCGTCCAGGAGGAGACCGCCGATGTACGTCCGGCTCGATGAACGCTATCGCGTCACGCTGACGCTCAATGGTCGCGAGCGCAGTGCCTATGCCGAACCGCGCACGCAGCTGTGCGACTTCCTGCGACACTCGCTCGGCGCTACCGGGACACACGTCGGATGTGAGCATGGCGTATGCGGCGCCTGCACCGTGATGGTCGACGGACGCGCCACACGATCGTGCCTGATGCTCGCCGTACAAGTCGAAGGCCGTCGTGTGGAAACGATCGAGTCGTTGGCAAAAGAGGGCGAAATGGGCGATCTGCAGCGCGCGTTTCGGGAACATCACGCGCTGCAATGCGGATTCTGCACGGCGGGGATACTGATGTCCTGCCACGAATTTCTGGGCCGCGTGACGGACCCGAGCGAAGCCGAGGTGCGCGACATGCTGTCGGGTCATCTCTGCCGCTGTACCGGTTACACCGGCATCGTCCAGGCCGTGCTGGCAGTGGCCCGGGCCAGACAGAACAATCGACAGGAGGCACCCTAATGTTCGACCTTGGCCGCAGTTTTCTCGCAACGGTAGAACGACGTCCGCGGTCGATAGCGATCACGGATGGTGAGTTCCGGCGCAGCTACGCCGAATGGCTCGAGGATATCCAGAGCGTGGCACGCGGGCTGGAAGCATTGGGGCTGGGCCGTGGAGACCATCTGATCGTGGTAATGCAAAACCGTTGGCAGATGGCAACGCTGCATTGGGCCTGTCAGTTTGCCGGCATTATCGTCACCCCGATCAACTGGCGCTCGACGGACCGGGACGTGCGCTACTGTCTGGAAGACGCCGAGGCCCGTGGTGTCGCGTTCGATGCCGCAGGCGCCGAGGCAGTTCTGGCCTGCGAGGAAGCCTACGCCATTTCTCGTATCGCGGTGGGCGGCTGCGGCGACGATGCGGCGGTGGCATTCGAGTCGCTGCTCGGCGGGCAGGGCGAGACGCTGTGTCGCGCTCGACCCGAAGATATCTCGCTGATGCTCTATACCTCGGGCACGAGCGGAAGGCCCAAGGGCGTACCGCGAACGCATCAAGCGGAGCGCGCTGCGGCGATGGCGCACGTGGCCCAGAATCTTTATCGCCACGACGAACGCACGCTAGGCGTCATGCCCCTCTATCACACCATGGGGGTACGTTCGCTGTTGTCGATGGCGCTGATCGATGGCGCCTTCGTCTGCGTGCCGCGCTTCGACCCGGAAGCCACATTGGAAGCGATCGAGCGCGATCGGGTGACCAACCTCTATCTCGTTCCCACGCTCTATCACATGCTGATCGAGCATCCGACCTTCCGTGCCGAGCGTGTGGCCAGCGTCGACAAGATCGGTTTCGCCGGGGCGGCGATGAGCGCCGGACTGATGGCCCGCGTCGAAGCTGCCTTTGAGCCGAGTCTGTTCGTCAATCACTACGGCTGCTCCGAGATATACACGTTCACCATTGATCAACGAGCCAACCGCAAGCCGGGCTCCTCCGGTCGCGCCTCGCTCAATCAACGCATCCGGGTGGTGCCGGTCGATGCGGCATCCCCCGACGAAGGCCTGCCGGCGGGACAAGAGGGTGAAATCTTCGCCGATCTGGCCGGAGACGAGGCTTTGTCGGGATATTGGCGGCGCCCCGAAGCCGACCAGAAGTCGCTCCGCGATGGGTGGTACTTCACCAGCGACATGGGCTACCTGGACGAGGACGGCGATCTGTTCGTCACCGGCCGTGTCGACGACCTGATCATCACCGGCGGCGAGAACGTCAGCCCCGCCGAGATCGAGAACGTGCTCTCGCTGCATCCGCAGGTCGAGGAAGTGGTGGTCGCCGGGCTGCCCGATGAGCAGTGGGGCCAAATCGTCACGGCGTTCGTCAAGGTGCGTGGCGCGGTGGACGAAAACGCTCTGAGCGAGCACTGCAACGAAGCTGGCCTCACACGCTTCAAACGCCCGCGCCGCTACATCTTCGTCGAAGACATTCCCAAATCCGCCGTTGGCAAGGTCCTGCGTCGCGTGCTTCTCGATGACCGCGCCGACTCCCTGGCCACCGATTGACTGTCGGTTCGCATCCGATTCACGTTCGATCCGATCCACGACCCGCTCACGATTCAACCCAATCAAGGAACTGTCATGACTCAACCCGCGATCAAGGATTTTCTGGCTTCCGAGTTCGACGGCTTCGAGGTGCAAATCGATGCCGATCACGAGCGAGCCGATATTGTTCTCAATCGTCCGCCGCTCAACGTGATCGCCATGTCGCAGCGGGAGGTGCTGCGGCAGGTATTCGAGGCGCTCGACGCCCACGACGATGTGCGAGTCATCGTGTTGCGTGCCGAAGGAGAGCATTTCTCCAGCGGCGGTGACATCAAGGGGTTTCTGGAGGCCTCGCCGGAACATGTCTCCAAGCTGGCGTGGAACGTGGCGGCACCGGCACGGTGCGAGAAGCCGGTCATCGTCGCCAATCGCGGTTATACCTTCGGCGTCGGCTTCGAACTTTCGCTGGCGTGTGATTTCCGCATCGCCTCTGAAACCACACGCTACGCCCTGCCCGAGCAGAACCTGGGCCAGATTCCGGGATCCGGCGGCTCCGCTCGACTGCAGAAGATCATCGGCATCACCCGCACCAAGCACATGGTCATGCGCGCCAAGCGCATTACCGGGGCGCAGGCTCTGGAGTGGGGTATCGCTACCGAATGCGTACCGGATGATCAGCTGGAAGCCGCCACCCGCTCGCTGGTCGAGGAGTTGCGTCGCTTTTCGCCGCTGGCACAGCGCACCGCCAAAAAGCTGATCAACGACAACGAAGACTCGCCGCTGTCGGTTGCCATCGAGATGGAAGGCCACTGCTACAGCCGTCTGCGCAGCTCGAACGACTTCCGCGAAGGGGTCGAAGCCTTTCATGCCAAACGCAAGGCGGTGTTCCGCGGGGAGTAAGTTCGGTGACCGCTGAACGCTCACCAGCAACGACACGATAACTAGAAAACGATAACGAGGAGTCACGCCATGTCTCAAAAAGATACCCGGGCTGCGTTGCCGGGAGGAGACCGTATCCATTGGGGGAAAGACCTGCGTTCGGCTCTTTCCTTCAAGTCCATCAGTACCGGAATCGTTGCAGCGCTGTTCGGTTGCTCGGGACCCGCGCTGATCGTGATCAGTGCGGCGAACGCGGGACATTTGACCAATGGGCAGACGGTGGCGTGGTTATTTGCGGTCTATTTTCTCGGCGGTCTGATCAGCCTGATCATGGCGCTTAGATATCGCCAACCCATCACGGGAGCCTATTCCATCCCGGGGGCGGCGATCATGAGCGCCGCGCTGGTAACGATACCGTTCGCCGAGGCGGTCGGAGCGTTCATCTTGAGTGGCCTCATCGTGCTTCTGCTGGGCCTCAGCGGCTGGGTAGGGCGCATCATGCGCTGGCTGCCCATGCCGATCGTCATGGCGATGATCGCCGGGGCGTTGATTCGCTTCGGCGTCGGGGCCGTCGACTCGGTGGGCGCCGCGCCGCTGATTGCCGGAATGGCGCTCGTTGCCTTCTTTCTGACATCACGCTTTTTGAAGTCCGTTCCCCCGGTACTGGTCGCTGCGGTAGTGGGCTTTCTGATGGCCTATTTCACGGGTGCCATTCAGACCGGTGGCGTAGATATCGCGATGGTGGCGCCACAGTTCACCTGGCCGAATTTCTCGTTCGATGCCTTCGTGGCGATATCGATCCCGCTGGCAGCGCTGGTGCTTGGGGCGGAAAACGCCCAGGCGACGGGGGTCCTGCTAGCCGAGGGATATCGGCCGCCGGTCAACGCGATGACGATCATCAGCGGCATCGGCGGCATTGTGGCCGGGCTGCTCGGCGGGCACAACGCCAACATTGCCGGACCGATGACGGCGATCTGCGCCTCCGATCAAGCCGGCGCCGACCGTGAAAAGCGTTATGGCGCGACGCTGGTCAATGGCGTGCTGTTTTGCGCCTTCGGGTTGTTCGCGGGCGGTGCGGTGCCGCTGATCATGGCGCTGCCCAAGGCGTTGATTGCCAGTGTTGCCGGTGTGGCGATGATCGGTGTGCTGCTGGCGGCTTTCCAGCAAGCCTTCAACAAACAGTTCGGTTATCAAATCGGGGCCTTCGTGGCCCTGGTAGTGGCGATGAGCAAATTAAGTCTGTTGGGAATCAGTTCACCATTCTGGGCGTTGGTCGCTGGCATCGCAGTATCGGCCATATTGCGCGAGGCCCCCGTCGATGGCGTATCGGCAACGCCGGGAGAGAACGCTCCTGTCGACGGCAGCCGGGTCTAGGCGGTGCATCGGTGACAGGCAGGCGCGGTGGTACCTGGCGAGATCGGGATGGCGTGACGTCAGGTAATCATCGCTTCGTGAGCGGTTTCATCTTTGGTCCAATACCACCGTTGGATCGGCTTCGGAGTGATATTGTGGGCTGTTGGCCATCAACATAATCGGGATGACCGAGAGGCACTATGTCGAATGCTTATCGAATCTTTCATGGGGGGTTCGGACGAATCGCCTTGTTGGATATGGACGAGCCGCTGGTGCCTCATGCCCATTCCGAGTGTCACGTCCTCATCAAGGCCACCGGGCAGAACACCTATTTCTCGGTGCGCGGGCGTCGACTACCGCTCACCGATCACACCGCCGTGCTCGTCAACGCCTGGGAACCTCACTATTACGACCACCAGGCCGGCGTATCCGAAAGCGTGATTCTGGCACTGTATATCGAACCACGCTGGCTCGCAGCGCTTCAAACGGATCTCTCGACCAGCGCTCGCCCCGATTTTTTCGTGCAGCCGTGTATCGAACTGACCCCTCGCATGCGTCGTCAGGCGGATATCCTGATCGGCGAGATGCTCGGGTTTGGGCCGATGCCCCGGGAAAAAATGGAGAGCCTGCTGTTCGCTCTCTTGATATCGATCGTCGAAAAGCACTCCGATTGGCATCATCTGGCCAGATTGAAGGCGGGTACTGCGGGCGATTTCTACGACGTCCGTATACGACGAGGCATCGGGCTCATTCTCGAATCCGCGCCGGGCGAGCTGGATCTCGATGTGATTGCTCGACAGTGTGGACTATCACGCGCGCATTTCTTCTCGCTGTTCAAGAAAACCACGGGGATGACCCCCCAAATGCTGGCCAACATGGGGCGCATGAGTTCGGCGTTTCAGTGGCTGGCCGATAACCGCCAAGGCTCTCTGGGCAATCTGGCTCAGGAGCTGGGCTTCTCCGAGCAGGGGCATTTCACACGCTTCTTTCGTCGTCACATCGGTGCGGCGCCGAGTCAGTATCAGCGCGTCATGGATAATTACTCACCCTGAAACGGGTCTTGAAGCATGGAAACACGAGATGGAGTTCAGGCAGCGACAGCCTCGCTACCCAGCGCCAGCATGCTCAGATTGCCGAACATGAAGCTCTCGTGAAGAGGCCGAAGCGGTCGGCCCTCCATGGCACCCACGCACATCAGCAACGGCAGGAAGTGCTCGGGCGTCGGGTGCGCGTAGCGGGCGTTCGGCGCATCCCGCCACGCTTTCATCGCGTCGAGATCGCCGTGTGCGGCGACGTCGATGACCCAGTCGTGAAACTGCCTGGCCCAGGTATCCGGCGCATCGTGGATGAAGTGCCGGGCGCCGAGGTTGTGGGTGGCGGCACCGGAGCCGATCAGCATCAGGTCGTTCGCTTCCGCCCAGCGGCCCAGCGAGGCGGCGATCTCGAGCTGCGTGGCGGCGTCGGTCCCCATTGGCACGCTGACCGGGATCAGCGGGACCTCGGCCTGCGGCCACAGCAGCGAGAGCGGCGACCAGATGCCGTGGTCCAGCGCCCGCTCGGGATCGAGTCGCGTATCGATCCCGTTGTCATTGAGCCCGGCCGCCAACGATCCGGCCATCTCGGGCAAGCCGCGAGCCGGGTAATGCATCCGATAGAGGGCATCGGCGAAGCCGTGGAAGTCGTGCCAGGTAGCGGGCGTCGCTGCCCTGCCCCGCACCAGCCCCGGCGCTGCGAAATGCGCCGAGATCACCCGCGCTGCCGAGGGCTTGGACAACCGCTCGCCGAGGTCGGCCAGGAAGGCGCGGGCCGGGTGGTCGGTCAGGCTGAGGTCCGGGGAGCCGTGGGAGAGATAGAGCACCTGGCGCGTCGTCATGGCAGTCGCTTCCGTGAAAATGGGCATTACCGACAGCCTACGCCGAAGACCGGGCCACACTAGCCGTCTCCAGGCGAACGGACGGTTTCGCTATCGTCAACATTGGCGTTTTCCATCGACGGAGATTGGAGGGCAGGGAGGAGGCTGGTTTACACTACCGGAACAAGCGTCCTCTTCGGGCGGCGCCTCGATCCATCGCAGTGGGGATGTCCGGCATGCGTAATGCCATCTATGTCACCTTGGCCGCCATCAGCTTTGCGCTGGGCGTGATCGGTCTGTTCCTGCCGGTAATGCCGACCACCTGTTTCATGCTCGCAGCGGTGTGGCTGGCGTCGCGAGGTTCTCCGCGCTTTGCCAATTGGATTCGCAACCATCCGCGCTTCGGCCCGCCGATCCAGTCGTGGGAACGCGAGCGTGCCATCCCCAGGCACGCCAAGATCATGGCCGTGATCATGCTCGGTGTCTCGTGTGCGATCATCGCCTTCACCGTCTCCCTCTGGCCGCTCAAGCTCGGCCTGATTGTGGGTCTGGCGGGGCTGGCGCTCTGGATCGTGACGCGGCCCTTGCCGAGCCTGCAGTGTCCGGTGCGCGGGGTGTGGTCGGAAGAGGCTCCCGAGCGCCGCTGAGCCCGGGGCCGGTATCCGCGTCTCTCTTCTCCTCCCTTCGTTGCTTTACATCCCGCCCGTCTTCTCCGGGCGCGATCCTGATTCGATATCGTTCCGGTCACGCGGGTAGAATGGTGCTCGATCGTCGGGCGGCGGGCCCGTTTTCGGATTCGACCCGCCGTCGCGACCTGCCCACTTCCACAAGGAGCGTTGTCATGTCTGGGATGCAAGCGACCTATCTCAAGGACTATCTGCCGCCGGCGTACCGCGTCACGCACACCGAGCTCACCTTCGATCTCGCGCCGTCCGCTACCCGGGTCAAGGCGCGCTTGCATATGGAACGCCATCCCGATCGCGAGCCCGATGACAATGAGACCGGTCTGCCGCTGGAACTGGCCGGTGGCGAGCTCGAGCTGATCCGTATCGCCATCGACGGCCAGACGCTGGAGCCGGGGGAGTTCGAGGTCGGCGACGGCAAGCTGACCGTCGCCACCGTACCGGAGCGCTTCCTGCTCGATACCGAGGTCGAGATCGATCCCGACGCCAATACCGCACTGGAGGGGCTGTATCGCTCCAATGGCATGTTCTGCACCCAGTGCGAGCCGGAAGGGTTTCGCCGTATCACCTATTACCCCGATCGTCCGGACGTGATGGCGACGTTCTCGACCACGGTGATCGGCGACCGCGATTCGCTGCCGGTGCTGCTCTCCAACGGCAATCCGGTGGAGAAGGGCGAACTGCCCAACAATCGCCACTTCGTGACCTGGGAAGACCCGCACCCCAAGCCCAGCTACCTGTTCGCGCTGGTCGCCGGCAGCCTGGAGAAGGTCGAGGACCACTACACCACCATGAGCGGCCGCGATGTGCTGCTGCAGATCTGGGTCGAGCCGGAGAACCTCGACAAGACCGAGCACGCCATGGCCTCGCTCAAGCGCTCCATGCAGTGGGACGAAGAGACCTACGGTCGCGAGTACGATCTCGACCGCTTCATGATCGTCGCCGTCAACGACTTCAACATGGGGGCGATGGAGAACAAGGGTCTCAACATCTTCAACTCGGCGGCGGTGCTGACCCATCCGCAGACTGCCAATGACGCTACCTTCCAGCGGGTGGAGGGGATCGTCGCCCATGAATACTTCCATAACTGGTCGGGCAACCGGGTCACCTGCCGCGACTGGTTCCAGCTCTCGCTGAAGGAAGGCTTCACCGTCTTCCGCGACCAGACCTTCTCCGCCGATGTCAATTCGGCCGCGGTCAAGCGGATCGAGGACGTCTCGTTCTTCCGTACCGCCCAGTTCGCCGAGGACGCCGGACCCACCGCCCATCCCGTCCGTCCCGATCACTACATCGAGATATCCAACTTCTACACCCTGACCATCTACGAGAAGGGCGCGGAACTGGTGCGCATGCTGCGCCACCTGCTGGGATGGGAGGATTTCCGCCGCGGCAGCGATCTCTACTTCGAGCGCTTCGACGGCCAGGCGGTGACGATCGAGGACTTCGTCGCCTGCATGGCGGAAGTGTCCGGCCTCGACCTCGAACAGTTCCTGCGCTGGTACTCGCAGGCAGGAACGCCGGAGGTGGACGCCCATGGCGAGTACGATTACGCCAACTGCGAATATCATCTGCGCCTGTCGCAGCGCACTCCGGCGACGCCGGGACAGACCGACAAGCTGCCGCTCCACATTCCGGTTCGCATGGGCCTGGTGGGGACCAAGTCCGGCCACGACCTGACCCTGACGCTGGACGGTGAGAAACGGGGCAAAGATGCCGTCATTCATCTGCGCGAAGCCGAGCAGACGTTCGTCTTCACCGACGTCGAAGAGGCGCCGGTGCCGTCGCTGCTGCGCGGGTTCTCGGCACCGGTGAAGCTGCGCTATCCCTACTCCCGCGAGGAGCTGGCGTTCCTGCTGACCCACGACTCCGACGGTTTCAATCGTTGGGATGCGGGCCAGCGTCTGACCATGCTGGCGCTGGACGACCTGATCGCCGCGCATCGGAACGGCGTCGAGAAGGTGATGGACGTGCGCCTGGTCGAGGCGTACCGCAGCTTGCTCAACGAGCCCGGTGACGACAAGGCGGTGCTGGCGGAGATGCTGACGCTGCCGTCGGAGGCGTACATCGCCGAACAGCAGCCGGTGGTCGATGTCGACGCCATCCATGCCGCCCGCGAGTTCGTGCGCCAGTCGCTGGCCTGGCAGCTGCGCGACGACTTTCTCGCCGTCTACCGTGACAACCTGAGTGACGAGCCCTACGCGCCGACGCCGGAGCAGATCGCGAGCCGTCGCCTCAAGAACGTCGCCCTGGCCTACCTGATGAGTATCGAGGACGACGAAGCCATCGGCCTCACCCAGCAGCAACTGGAGCGGGGCGCCAACATGACCGACGTCCGCGCCGCGTTGACGCTGCTGGCGCACAGCGACCGCACCGATCTGGCCGAGCCGGCACTCAAGGCGTTCGGCGAGAAATGGGCTCACGATCCGCTGGTGATGGATCAATGGTTCACGATCCAGGTCACCCGTCCCCAGCCCGACGTACTCGATCGCGTGCGCTTCCTGATGGGGCATCCGCTGTTCTCGATGAAGAACCCCAACAAGGTGCGCGCGCTGATCGGTGCCTTCGCCCAGAACCGGGTCAACTTCCATCGGCTCGATGGCGAGGGCTACAAGTTGCTGGCGGACGTCGTGATCGAACTCAACCGACTCAACCCGGAGATCGCCGCGCGCATCATCACCCCGTTGACCCGCTGGCAGCGCTTCGACGACGAGCGCCAGGCGCTGATGAAGGCCGAGCTCGAACGCATTCGTGCCGAGAAGCTCTCGCCCAACGTCTATGAGATGGTGGAACGTGCGCTGGCGGATGCCTGATGGCGGCTCTCGCCAGGTCGACTCCGGTCGCGCCCGGCGAGCGGCGCCGCGGCTCGTGGGCCGCCGCCGGTAACCGGAACCCGGGGAGAGCGTCCGGCGGATGACATCGTCCAACCGTCATTTCTTCGTTTCGCTGCTGCTGTCGCGACTGGCGGACCAGATGCTGCTGTTTCTGGTACCGCTGGTGATCTATCGGTTGACCGGCAGTGTCGCCTGGTCGGGGCTGGCATTTTTCTTCGAGACCCTGCCACGGTTTCTGGCCTTTCCGCTGTGCGGTCAGCTCTGCGACCGTCATCGCAACGATCGGTTGCTGCGGTCGAGCCAGCGCTGGCGCATGGCGACATGCATCGCGGCGATCCTGGGCTATCTGGCGGCACCCCATGTGGCATGGTTGATCGGCCTGTCGGCGCTGGTCGGCGTACTGTCGACCCAGGGCGTCATGGCGCGAGAGATGCTGCTGGTGCAGGCCTTCGGTGCAACCCGCTACGAGCGACTCGTCTCCCACGCTCAACTGTTCGACCAGGTGGGGACGGTACTTGGCCCGCTGGTGGCGGCGGCGCTATTGGCGCGGCTCGAGTGGGAGGCGGTGGTGGTGGTGATCGCGCTCGGGTTCGCGCTGAGCGATTTCGCGGTGTGGCGCTGGCAGCGCGGGGCTCGGCCCGTGCTGCCGATGCCGCGATCGGATTCGCCCAACGGGTATCGGGCGCTGCTGATCGCCGGCCGTCACCTGCGCACCAGTCCCGCCTTGCCGGCCTCGATCGGCCTGGCGATGGCCGTCAACCTGCTGCTGGGAACGCTATTGGCAACGGCGCCCGCCGTTGTCACCGGCGTTCAGAACCACGGCGAAATCTACTATGGCGTGCTGCAGGCCGGCGGCGCGCTGGCCACGATCTTGGTGTTGCTGTTCACGGCAAGGTCGCTGATACCGGCGGACCGGCTGGGGCTGTTGGCCTATGCGGCGATGGCGCTGGGCGGGCTGATGGCGAGCGTGACCGCGATCTCGCCGCTCTACGCGATCGGATTCCTGCTGGTGATCGGCTTCGACAAGATGTTCAGCGTCTCGATTCGCAGCCTGCGCCGTCGGGTCATCCCATCGGAAGACTTCGGCAAGACGACGGGGCTGGTAGTGATGCTCAACAATTTCACCCAGCCGCTGGGCGGGTTGCTCGTCAGCGCGACGGCCGGTTTTCTGGCGACGGGTTCGATCCTGCTGGGCGTGGCGCTCGTCATGGTCGCCACCGGGGTGTTCATCCTGTGGTGCTATCGCGACCACGTGCTGCCGTCGCTTGGGCAGTGCTAGCAGAGCGATAGCCGGTAACGAGCACGGGCCGCCACTGGCGGCCCGTTAGCGGGAAAGTTCGAGGAAAAGTCGGTGCTTCGATCAGGAATAGTGCACGTACATCGTCTTGCTCTTGACGTAGGCTTCCAGCCCGTACTTGCCGTCTTCGCCGCCAAGGCCGCTGTTGCGGTATCCCTTGTGAAAGCCCTGGACCGACTCACCGCCGCCACGGTTGACGTAGATCTCGCCGAAATCGAGCTCCCGGGTCAGCGCCATCAGGTGCTTCACGTTCTGGGTGAACACATAGGCGGATAGGCCGTACTCCGAGGCGTTGGCATACGCCATCGCCTGCTCGAAACCGTCGACCTTCATGATCGGCGCCACCGGCCCGAAGATCTCCTCCTTCATGATGTCCATGTCGTTGTTGACGTTGGTGAGGATCGTCGGCGCGTAGTAGTTGCCCTTGTCGTAGTCACCGCCGGTCAGTCGCTTGCCGCCGGTCAGCAAGCGCGCGCCCTGGCTCTGGGCGTGTTCGACCATGTCATGGATCTTGTCGAGCTCTTTCGCGTTGATCTTCGGCCCCATGTCGACGTCCTTGTCGGTCAGCGGATTGCCGACCTTGAGTGCCTCGACGCGCTGCTTGAAGCGCTCCAGAAAGCGATCGTAGATCCCGGACTGCACGTACATCCGCTCGTTGCAGGTGCACACCTGACCGCAGTTGTTGTAGCGCGAGGCGATGGCAGCGTCGACCGCCGGGTCGAGATCGGCGTCGTCGAGCACGATGAACGGCGCCTTGCCGCCCAGCTCGAGACGCACGATCTTGAGATGTTCGGCGGCGGCCTTGTTGATCTCGCGGCCGCCGCGCACGCTGCCGGTCATGCTGACCAGCTGGGTGATCGGGCTCTGGATCAGGTGATTGCCGATGTCTCGACCGCGACCGTTGACCAGGTTGACCACCCCGTCGGGAATACCGGCCTGACGCGCCAGTTCGACCAGCTCGAGCGCGGTCAGCGGGGTCTCTTCCGAAGGTTTGAGCACGATGGTGTTGCCCGCCGCCAGGGCCGGGCCGAGCTTGCGGCCGATCAGCGCCGCGGGGAAGTTCCAGGCGGTGATGCCGACCACCACGCCGTGCGGGACCTTCTGGATCCAGATCTGCTCGTCGGGGTCGTCCGCCGGGATGATGTCGCCCTCCAGCCGACGCGTATTCTCGGCCGCGAAGCGGATCAGGTCGCAGCACATGCTCACGTCCGCATCGGATTCGGAGAGCGGTTTGCCTTGTTCGGTGGTGATCAGCCGGGCCAGGCGGTCCCGGTTCTCCTGGATCAGCTCCACCAGCCTGTAGAGATGATCGGCGCGCTCGACGGCGGTCTTGCGGGACCAGGCGGGGAACGCCTTCTGGGCTGCCTGGAGTGCCTGGTCGGCCAGCTTTTCATCGGCCAGTCGGGCCCGCGCAATGACCTCGCCGGTGGCGGGATTGAGCACGTCCAGCAGTTCACCGTCACCAGTGAGCCATTGGCCGCCAATGAACTGGTTGTAGACGTCGACGCCGTCTTGCTGCGATTTGAGTGACTGACTCATCCTGATGTCTCCTTGTCTGACGCGACGACAGAACCTGTCGTCAATCGGTCACCGATCAATGTGACCTTGCGACCTCAAGGTGGTAGACGAAAGGGGGAATGACAAGGAGATCACGGGGGCCCAGGAGGAATAGGCATGTCTTCCCGTCGATTGTTGCCATCGGGAAGACACCCGACTCAACGAATCAGCCAGCTCAGTATCAGCAGGCCCAGCAGCAGCCAGACGATGCCGCCGACGATGCCGCCGCGAACCAGTGAGCGGATGCCACTGACAAGCAGCAGCACGCCAATCACCAGCACGGCGATGCTGAAGACCGAGTCGCTGATGCCCAGTGAGCCGGTCAATCCCTCGACGAAGCCGTCGAGTGCCTGCCACAGGCCGCCGAAAACGCCGTGCAGCCCATTGATCACGGCACGAATCACGTTGCCGATCGCTTCGCCGAGCCAGTTGAAGAATCCATCCATGGTGAGGTCTTGTCCTGAAAAGTTAATCGGCGTGCTGCTGATCGCGCAGCCACTGGATTTCGTCCGGCCAGATCGCCGGTTCGACGGTTTCCAGTAT
>NZ_CEXLVS010000045.1:0-20910 GCF_982684285.1 Salinicola sp.
TTCACTGTTATGCGTCAATGGTTTGCACTCAAGTGCACGGCCACAATGCTGCTGCTCGGCCTGCTGACGGCGTGTGCGCAGAGTCCACAGATCCTGTCCGTGAGTCCCAAGGTGAGCGGCGACTTCCCGCACACCGGCAACGGGCAGTCGGTCGCCCTCGAAGTGGTCGACGGACGGGACAGCAGCGTCATCGGCACCCGTTCGGGAACGGCCTCGGCGACATCGACGATTACCGTCGAAGCCCACGACGTGATTCCCAAGATTCGCGCCCAGGCAGAGAACGCCCTGCGGAGCATGGGCTTCAATCCCACCAACCAGAACGATGGCGGCCCCGCCCTGACCCTGACCCTGTCGGAGCTGAACTACGCGCGCGGCACGGCCGAGCAGCCGCTACTGGGCGCCTCGCAGCTGCAGGCGGTCATCCAGGCGGAAGTCGACAACGGCGGCAACACCTATACCGGCCGCTACACCGCCAAACGCTCACAGAGCTACGCACTCAAGCCGGACTGGGATACCAACAACCGCATGGTGAGTGAACTGTTGAGCAATGCCCTCGACCGGACGTTCCGCGACCAGCAGCTGGCCAACCTGCTGGCCCGCTGACTGCCGGGGGAGCGCGCGTGCCATCATCGGCATGCCGACGAACCGCCTGTCACGGTGACGTGACAGGCGGTTCGTCGTTTGCCGGTGTCCATCTCTGGACGGGGCCGGGCCTCGCCTGGCGGGCGGGACCGCGCCGGGTCAGTTGCCAGACGCTCTCGACCATGCCATCGGCGGCCGCGGCGACGTCGCACAGCACCAGCTCGAAATTCGGCGCCATCAGCGCCTCGACCTCGGCGTGGGTCACGCTGAACGGCGGGCCCCGGTCGGGGTCGTCGTGGGTCAGGGTAATCAGCAGGCCGCGCGTGCCGGGCAGCAACAGCTGGGCCAGATGGTGGGCGTAGCGTTGACGCGTGGCGGGCGGCAGCGCGATCAGGGCGGCACGGTCGTAGAAGCCCGCCAGTTCGCCGGCCTGCTCCACCTGGAAGTGGAAGAAATCGCCACACCACAGCTCGACACGCCCCAGGCGGGTGCACTCGAAGCCGGACTGGCGATAACGCAGCGCCGCCCGCCTCTTCTCCGCGACAAGCTGCTCCTCCGCGATGAACTGTTCGATGGCCAGTGGCGACAGTTCGATTCCCAGCACCGGGTTGCCGCGCTCGACCAGCCAGCGCATGTCGCGGCTCTTGCCGCAGAGAGGCACCAGAATCTTGGCGCCGGCACCCAACTCGAGCCGGTGCCAGAAAGTCTCCAGTGCCGGATGCGGCGACTCGCGGTGGAACCCGATGCGCCCCTGCCGCCAGCGCTGCAACCAGTCCGTCCCGCTCATGCCCGTCGCCCCCGCAGGCTCAGAACCAGCGGTCGCGCTTGCGACGGCGGCGAGGCAGGTGCGGAACGATCAGCCCCAGAATCAGGCCCGCCCCAGCGACGCCGCCGCCATACATGAAGTAGCGCATCAGCAGGTCCTCCTCCTGGGTGTCCAGACGCGCCTGCATCTCGCGCATCTTGCTTTCGGACTGGGAGTAGGCCTGGTTGAGCTGATTGTTGGTGGCCTGGAGCTCATCGACCTGAGCCTGGCGGTCCTTCAATTCGTTGCGCATGTCGGCAACCCGCTGGTTCCACTCGTCGTCGATGCCATCGAGGCGCGTGGTCAGCTGGTCGACCTTCTTCTGCAGCGCCGGCAGCTGCTGCTGGGCGCTGGGCTGGTCCTGGATGAACTGGGACTGCACCCACACTTCGTCGCCATCCGGGCCGCGGACCTGGGTGTAGTCGCCCTGGGTCTGCAGCACCGTGACCGGATCGCCACTGGTGAGCGTTCCCACGATGCGGTAGCCGTCGGTCGGCCCGCTGCGCACGAACGTGGTCAGGGAGTCGCTGACCCAGTGGCCATCCTGCGCCAGGGCGGAAGCGGAGAACAGAGCTGCGCTCAAGGCACATCCCATGACTAGATTTCGAATTTTCAACATATCGTCGTGATCTTAAGTGGCTAATCGATAACGGTTGGGCATCTCGTATTCACGCAACGATGAATCGGGCGACGATGAGACCGCGCCTCGCCTCCTGCGAGAGCGATGAACCAATCATCCACACCTTCTGTGGATAACCATTTGGACAACTTGCGTAACAGTGACGTCATTCACCGGCTGCCTAGGCATTCGCGACAAACTGGTGAAAAACTGACCAACCCGTGGCGTTTCCAGCTGTCGTCTCAGCCGTCATCCCTGGGCGGCCAGGCCATGGGCCGCGGGAACTCGGTGACGTTGCCCTCGGCCTTGACCGCCTTGGCCGCGCCACCTCGCTCCACCTCGTCGATACGCACGATCGCACTGTAGGGGATATAGCTGCGATTGACGCCATCGAAGGTCCGGCGCAGTTTCTCGGCGCCGGGGTCGACGACCACTTTGGTCTGGTCCTCGAACACGAAGGACTCGATCTCGATGAAGCCCCACAGATCGCTTTGGAAGATCTCCCTGGCGTAGAGTTCCCACACCTCACCCTGATTGTGAAACACTACCCGATAGATCGGCTTACTGGGCATAGACTAACGGCTCTCTCGATAACATCTGCCAAACTCACGGGCACTCGATCCCGGATCATGGCGTCGCAAATAGGCGCAAGGGTACCACAGCCGCCACGCCATGCGAGCGACACGGGTTGGCTGTATCGCTCCATCGCCCGTATAATGCCGCGTTCTCGAGGAAGCACGGCCCGCCAGCGACTCCACGCCGGCAGCCGGTTCCGGCTATTTTTCTCATCCTCCACGGGGCATCGGTGACGCGCGCATGGCCGCAGCAACGCAACCTATGACGAAGAAGCTGTTCATCAAGACCCACGGCTGTCAGATGAACGAGTACGACTCCGCCCGCATCGCGGACCTGCTCGGCGAATCTCATCGTCTGGAACTCACCGACAAGGAGGGTGAGGCCGACGTCATCCTGCTCAACACCTGCTCGATTCGCGAAAAGGCGCAGGAGAAGGTGTTCCACCAGCTCGGGCGCTGGAAAAAGCTGAAGGCCGCGAACCCGGATCTGGTCATCGGCGTGGGCGGCTGCGTGGCCAGCCAGGAAGGCGAGAACATCCGCAAGCGCGCACCGCATGTCGACATGGTGTTCGGCCCGCAGACGCTGCACCGGCTGCCGACCATGCTCGACGCGCGCAGCAAGAGCGCGACGCCGATCCAGACGGTGGACGTCACCTTCCCCGAGATCGAGAAGTTCGACCATCTGCCCAAGCCGAAATCCGACGGCGCCACGGCGTTCGTCTCGATCATGGAAGGCTGCTCCAAGTACTGCACTTTCTGTGTCGTCCCCTATACCCGCGGCGAAGAGGTGTCGAGGCCCTTCGAGTCGGTGATGGAGGAGGTCGTGCATCTGGCCGACCAGGGCGTGCGCGAGATCAATCTGCTGGGCCAGAACGTCAACGCCTACCGCGGGCTCGACGCGGGCGGCGACGAGATCGACCTGGCGGAACTGATCGCCTGCGTGGCGGCGGTGGACGGCATCGACCGCATTCGCTTCACCACCTCGCACCCGGTCGAATTCTCCGACAGCCTGATCGAAGCCTACGGCGAGATCCCGGAACTGGTCAGCCATCTGCACCTGCCGGTGCAATCGGGCTCGGACCGCATCCTGGCGGCCATGAAACGCGGACACGGGCGCGACATGTATATCGACAAGCTCGAGCGCATCCGCGCCCTGCGCCCGGACATCAGCTTCTCCTCGGACTTCATCATCGGCTTCCCCGGCGAGACCGACGCCGACTTCGAGGACACCATGGACCTGATCCACCGCATCGGCTTCGATGCGTCGTTCAGCTTCATCTACTCCAAGCGCCCCGGCACGCCCGCTTCCAGCCTGCCGGACGAGACGTCGGTGGAGACCAAGAAGCAGCGGCTGGCGATCCTGCAGGACCGACTCAACCAGCAGACCCAGCAGATCAGCCGCCGCATGGTCGGCAACCGCGAGCGGATCCTGGTGACCGGCTTCTCGCCCAAGGACCCCGGGCAGCTGTCGGGCCGGACCGAGAACAACCGTGTCGTCAACTTCCGGGCCGAGGATCCGACATCGCTCATCGGCTACTTCGTCGATGTCAACATCACCGAAGCGCTTCCCAATTCGTTGCGCGGCGAGCTGGCCTCTTCCGAGCGCCATTGACGCGGCGCGTGGAGAGGTGCGCCTGCCCCGCCTCTCCGCACCCGCTTACAGCCACCGCACTCCCGCAGCCCGCCGTTCGCCCCCCACGCGAGCGATGCGGGCCGGAGTTGATCACGATCATTGCTCCGACCGGAAGCGGCGCAGTAAGCTGACGATACTTTTCCACTCCAACGGATCTCTTTGCGTTGACCCAAGACCAACAGTCCGACAACCGCGTCGTGTCCCTGACACTCGAACCCAACGACCCCATGCGCCTGGCCAATCTCTGTGGCCAGCGCGATGAACACCTGAAGCTCGTCGAGGCGCGCATGGGCGTGACCCTGCGCAATCGCGGCAACGTCTTCCAGCTCGCCGGTCCGGATGCCGGTGTCAAGGCGGCGGCGAACGTGCTCGAGCACCTCTATCGCGAGACCGAAGCCGACGAACTGACGCCGGACACCGTGCACCTCTACCTGCAGGAGTCGGGCGTCGAGGCAATGGAAGAAGAGACCGGCGATATCGAAGCCGGCGGCCTGCTGATTCGTACGCCACGGACACTGATCAAACCGCGTGGCTTCAACCAGCAGGGTTATGTCGCCAGCATCCGCCGCCATGACATCAACTTCGGCATTGGCCCCGCGGGCACCGGCAAGACCTATCTCGCGGTCGCGGCGGCAGTCGAAGCGCTGAACCGTCAGGAAGTCAGACGCATCCTGCTGGTGCGCCCGGCCGTCGAGGCCGGCGAGAAGCTCGGCTTCCTGCCCGGCGACCTGGCCCAGAAGATCGATCCCTACCTGCGTCCGCTCTACGATGCGCTTTACGAAATGCTGGGCTTCGAGCACGTCAACAAGCTGATCGAGCGCCAGATCATCGAGATCGCACCGCTGGCCTACATGCGCGGACGAACGCTCAACAACGCCTTCATCATCCTCGACGAGAGCCAGAACACGACCCGCGAGCAGATGAAGATGTTCCTGACCCGCATCGGCTTCGGCTCGACCGCCGTCATTACCGGCGATGCGACGCAGGTCGATCTGCCGCGGGGGTCGAGCTCGGGGCTGATCCATGTCCTCGAGGTGCTGCGCGACACCGCGGGTATCGGCATCACCCAGTTCGCTCCCAAGGACGTCGTCCGCCATCCGCTGGTGCAACGCATCATCGAGGCCTACGACATCCACGAGGCGACGGAGGAGGCGGCACAGCGCCAGCGCCGCGAGGATCGCCGCCAGGCACGTCTCGATGCCGAAACCCAGCGGGATCAAGACGACTCATGAGCCTCGAAATCGATCGCCAGGTCGCCGTCGGCGAACAGGCCGAAGCCGAACTGCCCGAGGCAGCCGAGCTCGAACGCTGGATGACGGCGGAGCTCGAGAACGAGGCGGATCCGCGCAGCGAATTGACCGTCCGTTTCGTCGAATGCGACGAGAGCCGGCAGCTCAATCGCGACTATCGGGGAAAGGACAGCCCGACCAACGTGCTCTCCTTCCCGTTCGAGGCGCCCCCCGGGCTCGAGCTGCCGCTGCTCGGCGATCTGGTCATCTGCCACGAGATCGTGGTGCGCGAAGCGCGGGAACAGGGCAAGTCGACCCACGACCACTACGCCCATCTGGTAATACATGGCGGCTTGCATTTGCTCGGCTATGACCATATAGATGACGAGGAAGCCGAGCGAATGGAGACGCTGGAACGTGCGTTGCTCGCCCGGTTCGGCATCGCGGACCCCTATCGCGACACCGATCCGATACCCGATGCCTAGACTTCGACTCACAACCCCGACACTCAGTGCCATGCCGACACCGACGAGATCTTCCTGCCATCACTGGGAACGATCAAGCGAGACCCCGGCCCCGACGGCCGAACAGCCCGACGAGCCTCCGCCTGGCCGCCTCCGGATCGCGGACGGCCTTCTCTGGATATCGATCATCGATTCGACACGCCCCGTCATCGGGCGCGTGGGTGCCACGGCGTCTTCATCACCCAGCTCGACGCCCCGGAGCGATATCACTTCCCCCTTCCGTGCGTCATCCGAGGACAAGAGACCACAGTCATGAGCGAAGACCGATCGAGTAGCCAGGGCAGTCGATCCTGGCTTGAAAAACTCATCAGTACCTTCTCTAGCGATTTCGATGAACCCAGCTCCCGCGAGGAGCTACTCACCTTCCTGCGCGAGGCCGGCCCCCGCTTGAACCTGGATCAGGACGCCCTGACCATCATCGAGGGTGCCTTCCAGATCAGCGACCAGCAGGTTCGCGAAGTCATGATCCCCCGCTCCCAGGTCACTGCGATCAGCGTGACCCAACGACCGGAGGATTGCCTGCCGATCATCCTGGAGACCGCCCATTCCCGCTATCCGGTGATCGACGACAACCTCGATGACGTCCTCGGCATCCTGCTGGTCAAGGACCTGCTGCCGTTGCTCAAGGGCAACAGCCAGGAACGCGAAGCCTTCGAGCTGCGCGATGTGCTGCGTCCGGCGATGTTCGTGCCCGAGTCCAAGCGACTCAACAGCCTGCTCAAGGAGTTCCGCGACACCCACAATCACATGGCGATCGTGGTCGACGAGTACGGCGGCACCGCCGGCATTGTCACCATCGAGGACATCCTCGAGCAGATCGTCGGCGATATCGAGGACGAGCACGATACCGATGAAGAGGAAGACATTCGCGACATGGGCGACGGCACCTACGCCGTGCGCGCACTGACGCCGATCGAGGACTTCAACGAACACTTCGATACCGAATTCTCCGATGACGAGTTCGATACCGTCGGCGGTCTGATCATGCAGCGTTTCGGCCATCTGCCCGGCCGCAACGAGCATACCGATCTCGGCGAGTGGCGATTCACGGTTCTCAACGCTGACAACCGCCGCATTCGTCTGCTGCAGGCCAAGCCCGTACCGGTCGAAATCGAGAGCGAATTCCCGCGTCGGATCGAGAGCTGAGCGACCCGGCCTGAACGGGTCGCAACCACTTGGCGCATTTGACCGGCAACTTTGATATAAGGGGCACTTTTCGCCAGGAGTGCCCTCGACATGCCGCAAGCCAAGCCGTTGATTTCCTCCCGCCGCCCATGGCCTGGCTATCTTGCTGCGCTGGTCGCCGGCGGGTTCTCCACGCTCTCCTTCGCGCCCTTCCACCTGTGGTGGCTGGGGCCGGTGGCAGTGGCCCTGATGTATCTCGGCCAGCACCGCCTGAGCGTCGGCCAGGCAGCGCTTCGCGGCTGGCTGTTCGGGGTCGGGCTGTTCGGTACCGGTACTTCCTGGGTCTACGTCTCGATCCACGACTACGGCTACACCGGCGTACCGCTGGCGCTGTTCCTGACAGCGCTGTTCGTCGGCACGCTGGCGCTGTTCCACGCCTTCGTCTTCGGTCTCTACCGCCGCTTCACCTCGTCCCGGCTCGCCTTTCTCAGCTTTGCCGGTATCTGGGTGCTGGGAGAGGCCTTCCGCAGCTGGGCCTTCACCGGCTTTCCCTGGCTGCTGCTGGGCAGTGCCCAGGTCGATTCCCCGCTGGCGCCATGGGCGCCCGTCGGCGGCGTCTATCTGCTGTCGTTGATCGTCGCCCTCACGGGCACGCTACTGGTCGAGTTCTGCCGCCGGCGCTGGTGGGCGGCAGCCCCGATCGCCCTGCTCTGGCTGGCGCCGCTGGCGCTGCCCAGCCACTGGACCACGCCGGCGGCGGATCCGCTGCGGGTCGCGCTGCTGCAGGGCAATCTCCCCCAGCTCTCCAAGTGGAGTCCCGAGGGGCAGCGCAACGCCGTCAACACCTATACCCGGATGACCCGCGAACAACCCGACGATGTCGACATCATCGTGTGGCCGGAGACCGCGCTGCCGATGTTCGAGCGCCAGGCCCGGCCGTTCATGGCCCGCCTGCAGTCGACGCTGCCGCCGGAGACCTCGCTGCTGACGGGTATCGTTCAGCGTGACGAAGCGGGACGCTACTACAATGCGATCACTGGCGTCGGCGATGTCCGCGGCGAGTATCGCAAGAGCCATCTGGTGCCGTTCGGCGAATTCCTGCCGCTGGACTTCCTGCTGCGCGGGATCATCGACTTCTTCGACCTGCCGATGTCGGACTTCGCCGCGGGCGCCGACTCCCAACCGCCGATCCTGACCCACGGTGTCGCCATCGGCAGCGCCATCTGCTACGAGATCGTCTACCCCGACCTGGTTGCGGAGCGGGCGCGAGACGCCAACGTCCTGCTGACGGTTTCCAACGATACCTGGTTCGGCCGCTCGATCGGTCCGTTGCAGCACCTGCAGATGGCACGCCTGCGAGCGCTCGAGAACGGTCGCTACGTCGTCCGCGCCACCAGCAACGGCGTGACCGCGATCATCGACGACCAGGGCCGTCTGCGGGAGCGCGCTCCCCAGTTCGCGACCGCCAGCGTCGTCGGCGATATCGTCCCGATGACCGGGCTGACGCCGTTCACTCGCACCGGTAGCTGGCCGACCTGGCTACTCTCGTTGCTGCTGCTGGCTCCGGCGCTGGTCTGGAAGACGCGCCAATCGCCCTGAAACGCCCCATCGACGCCGCCGCCACGCCGCCGGGATTCCTTCTCGAACCCGGTGGATGGCGGCGCCATCCTTTCGAGACGATCCCTCCGCATCAGCCATTCCGCTCTCCTCTCTTCTTTCTTCCCTCTTCCCTCTTCCCCCCATACTCTCCTCCGCTTTTCCAATATGCGACGCGCGTTTATCGATTGGTTCCAGGCCGACTCCTGTCGCTTGCCTCCAGGGCACCGATAGCGTTGGATGAAGGTCTTCATTTCCGGTCATCGAGTCTGCCATGACACTGCCACTGGTCTCCCCCGACGATATCCGCAGCGCCTTTTCGCAAGCCATGTCCGACATGTATCGCCAGGAGGTGCCGCAGTATGGCGATCTGCTGAAACTGGTCGCCGACATCAACCGCAGGACCCTCGAGGCGGACCCGGCGCTGGCGGCCCAGTTTGACGCCCACGACGAAACGTCGCGCCTGGACGTCGAGCGCCACGGTGCGATTCGGGTAGGCACCGCCGACGAGCTGTCGATGCTCAGGCGCGTCTTTGCGCTGATGGGCATGTTCCCGGTGAGCTACTACGACCTGTCGGCAGCCGGCGTGCCGGTCCACTCCACCGCATTCCGGCCCATCGATGAGGCATCGCTCAAGCGCAACCCGTTCCGGGTCTTCACCTCGCTGCTGCGCCTGGAACTGATCGAAGAGGACGAGCTGCGCCGCCAGGCCGCCGCGATTCTGGCCGAGCGCGACATCTTCACGCCCGGTGCCAGGGAGCTGGTCGCGATCGGCGAACGCCAGGGCGGGTTCGACAGCTATCAGGCCGAACGCTTCGTGAGCGAAATCCTCGAGACCTTCCGCTGGCATCGCGACGCGACCGTCGATCACGACACCTACCGGGCGCTGCACGACGCGCATCGTCTCGTGGCCGACGTGGTCTGCTTCCGCGGGCCACATATCAATCACCTCACCCCGCGAACGCTGGATATCGACGCCGCCCAGGCCGCCATGCCGGGCTACGGCATCACGCCCAAGGCGGTCATCGAGGGCCCGCCCCGGCGCCAGTGCCCGATCCTGCTGCGCCAGACCAGCTTCAAGGCGCTGGAAGAGCCGGTCCGTTTCGCCGCCAGCGACGAGAGCGGCACCCATACCGCCCGCTTCGGCGAAATCGAGCAGCGCGGTGCGGCGCTGACGCCCAAGGGCCGCGCGCTCTACGACGAGCTGCTGACCCGCTCGCGTCAGGCGCCGGCCGCGGCCGACAACACGGCGCACCAGCGCCAGTTGAGTGAATGCTTCTCGGCGTTTCCCGACGATCTGCAGACGCTGCGGCGCGACGCCCTCGCCTACTTTCGATACCGTGTCAGCGAGAGCGGCCGCCAGCAGCTGGCCAAGGGAGAGCCGGTGCCATCCTCGCTCGACGCCGCCATGGCGGCCGACTGGATCGAAGCCACGCCGATCACCTACGAGGATTTCCTGCCGGTGAGCGCTGCCGGCATCTTTCAGTCGAACCTGGGCGATGCAAAGCATCAGGCCTATGCCAGCGAATCCAACCAGAGCGCCTTCGAACTCGCCCTTGGCCGACCGGTCCACGACCAGTTCGAACTCTACGCTCGGCTACAGGCAGATTCGCTGGAGCGGGTCCGGCAACAGCTGGGTATCCAGGCGTGAGGGCTGTCGCCCAGGAGGCGTCGTGGCCAGAACACTTCTCGTCGCCTGAATGGAGATAGTCATTCGCCGGTCGCCCTAGGCTGAGAGCTTCGCTCGAAACCCATGGAGACTGGCAATGGCAACGGTCAACAATAACAACGCGACCGCTTCGGCCCCGACCGATATCGATCTGGCCACACTACGCAAGGTGATCGCGGCATCGGCGATCGGCAATTTCGTCGAGTGGTTCGATTTCGCCGTCTACGGCTTTCTGGCCGTGATCATCGCACAGCATTTCTTTCCCCCCGGCGACGATTCACTGGCACTGTTGCAGACATTCGCGGTATTCGCGGTCTCGTTTGCGCTACGTCCGTTGGGTGGCATCTTCTTCGGCATGCTCGGCGACAGGATCGGACGCAAGCGCATACTGTCCGTCACCGTGCTGCTGATGGCCGGCGCCACCACCCTGATCGGCGTGCTGCCGACCTACGCCAGCGTCGGGCTGTTCGCGCCGCTGGCACTGGCGCTGGCCCGCTGCGTCCAGGGCTTCTCCGCCGGCGGCGAATATGCCGGCGCCTGCGCTTTCGTGATGGAACACGCGCCGACCCGCCGCAAGGCCCGCTACGGCAGCTTCGTTCCGGTCTCGACCTTTCTGGCCTTCGCCACCGCGGCGGCGCTGACCTTCTCCATCAGCGCCCTGCTGTCCGAGGAGGCCTTGAACGCCTGGGGCTGGCGCGTGCCGTTCCTGATTGCCGCCCCGCTGGGGTTGGTCGGGCTCTACATGCGCCTGCGCCTGGACGAATCCCCCGCCTTCCAGGCCCTGAAAACCCAGCATGCCGTGCCGCAGGCGCCGCTGAAGGAGACCGTCCGCACCCACGGCGCCACCATCGTCAGCCTCAGCGCCTTCATCTCGGTAACGGCGCTGTCGTTCTACATGTTCACGACCTACTTCACGACCTACATGCAGGTGGTCGGCGACGCCACGCGCACCACGGCGCTGCTGGCCAGCCTCGTCGCGCTGCTCTTCGCCGCGGCGCTGTGTCCATTCGTGGGACGCTATGCCGATCGGGTTGGGCGCCGCAAGACGATACTGACCGCCGGGGCGTGCCTCATCGGGGCGGTCTTCCCCGCCTATACGCTGGCCGGCAGTGGCGAGTGGTGGGCATCGCTGATCGGAGCGATGCTGATGGCGGTGGGCGCGGTAATCTGCGGCGTGGTGACGGCGGTGCTGCTGTCGGAGCAGTTCCCGACGCGCGTTCGATACACCGCCTCGGCGCTCTGCTACAACGTCTCCTACACGATCTTCGGCGGCACGGCGCCGTTGGTCGCGACCTGGCTGATCGATCGCACCGGCAACAACCTGTCGCCCGCGATCTACCTGATCGCGATCACGCTACTGGCGATGTGGGGTGGGCTGCGCCTGCCGGAGTCGTCGCATCGGGCGCTGGACGCCGACGAGGCCGAGTGGCAGCGATCATCCAAGCCGGACGTGCAGCCCGCACTCTAGACCGCGAAACGCGCGCTCAAGGCTGGCGGGCATAGACCCTGGCGCGCCAGTCAGCCACCTCGTAGTCGGTGTCGAAATGGCAGCCCCCATCGTAGACACTGGCTTCCCGCGTCTCGCAGTAGCGGGCGATCGCCTCCGGAGTGGGCTTGCGGTCGCGCTCCACCCAGCGGTCCAACGCCTCCAGTGCGGCGGCGTACTGCGGCGTGGAGAGCTTGCTGTGCACCGCTTCGTCGGTATAGATCTGGACCAGGCTGTCGGCGGTCCCGCTATCCTCGCGTGCCCGCCGATAGAGCCACTCGTTCTCAACGAAGATGATCGGATCGTCGATCGCGTGCATGGTCACCGTGGGGATATCGGTCATGCCGGTGAGCCCGGCATCATCGCCCAGCTTCTCGACCGCCCGGGCATCCTCGTCGAATCGGGAGATCCCCGCGTTGAGCGCGTCGTCGTTGCTCGAGCCGCGGTAGCGTACGCCGCGGTTCGAAAACGGGCTTGCCCCGTCGAGCCGCTGCTCGACCATGTCCTGGAACAGGAACGTCGACCAGCGCATGTGCGCCTTCAGCGTGCCCGGCGGGATCCGCACGACATCGACGATATTGTTCAGCGTCTGCTGCTGAACGAGCGTGCGCTGCTCCGCCGGCAGCCCGGCGCCGGTGCACGCGTCGACCCGGGCGTTGAGCGCTTCCGGGGTCATGTCGCTTCCCTTCGGCAGCCCCTCCCACAAGGGGTATTGCCGTTCGCCGGGATAGGGATGGTTGGCGCAGTAGTACTGGTAGACCGCCCGCAGGTCGGCGCGGAACTGATAGGCCTGGGCGCCGCCCCCCAGCACGCCGCTGGTGAGCAGCGCCCCGTCGTAACGGTGCCGGCCCTCCTTGTCCGTGCCGTAGAGCTCCATGGCCTTGGCGGCCACGTTGCCCCCCCACGACTGCCCGTGGAGGTAGATGCGATCGGGCTGGCCGAAGCGCGCGACGAAAAGCCGCCGCAGATAGTCGGTATCCTCGGCCGCCATTCGCACGCCATAGCCGCCTCGCCGATAGCTGGAGCCGGCCCAGGCGTAGCCTTCCCGGACCATCACGTCGTACTGGCGCAGATCGATATCGAGCGGATCGTCGGGCCGAGGCGCGTTGGGGCGTGGTCCGCCGTGACTGTGGAGCACCAGCTTGTGGTTCCAGCCGTCGGGGATCGCGATCCAGTAATAGGCGCCGTGCGTATCCTGGCCGGTAAAACACCGCGTCGCCTCGGGCAGCCAGTCAGGGCAGCCGGCGCTCGCCATGGACTCGGCGTCCCGGGCGAGCGCATCGGCCTGAAGCGGGTCGCAAAACCCGGCCAGCAGGCCGATGGCCAGCAGACCCCGTCGCCACTTGCGGATTGACTTCGGCACGATCCGGTCCCTCGTCGGTTTCAGCGTGGAATGCCGTTACGACTTATGTCGATGCCGAATGTTCCCCGGCGTTTCTGGTTTCGCGAGAGCCCTGGTTTCTCGAGAGTCCTGGTTTCGCCAGAGCCGTACGAGGACGGCCCCTTACGACTGCCCTTGATCGGGGTCGGCCTGGGCGGTGCCCGACTCACGCTGGAAGTAGCGGTGACCACAGGCGTGACAGGCATCCAGCCGCGACACCTGGTCGAGCAGGACGACCGCGCCACAGTGCACGCAGCTCATGCGCCCCGGCAGCGCCACCTCGCCGGCCGTATAGTCGGCACGGGCCGCCTCGAGGTCGTCGTCGAAGCGCTCCCGGTCGATGGTGGTGCGATCGGCGATCGAGAACAGCGCCTCGCTGACCCGGCGGGACAGCACGTCGAGATCGATGCCCAGCCAGGTCGCGACGCCTTCGCCGCCCTTGGCGAGGAACTGGCGAAAGTCGCGCATGTCGCGCTCGACCCAGGCCCGGAGCAGCGCCATCTCGTCCTTGGTGAACTCCTCGAATTCGGACTCGAACGCCACCGCCTCGTCGAGCTCGTGCTGGAAGCTCTCCCAGGAGAGCTCGCCCCCGCCATCCTTGAGGCGGGTCAGGATACGTTCGTAGGCCTCACTGAGACGCGAACGCGATTCGGGTCGTGGCTGTTGCTCGTCCATGGCTATCCCCTTCTCTGGCGTTGGTGGAATCCGACGCCGGTCGAACTCCGTGCTGCGCATTGCAGAACCTCGTTGCGAGAGCCTCGCCCCCAGACCCTACCTGCAACAGCGGGTCTGGGGTATGCTTGTGGGCCTGAAAAATCAAGCCGACCCCGCTCTTTTCGTCTGCGATGAGTATAGCTTTTCGCGGGGACTCTGGCGCTCCCACACGCCGAACGCAAGGTGCCTGACCGAACCGATGGACGCACAGTACAACCCGCAAGCGATCGAAAACGCCGCCCAGCAATACTGGAACCAGCATCAGAGCTTCAAGGCCGTCGAGGACTCGGCGCGCGAGAAGTTCTACTGCCTGTCGATGTTCCCCTACCCCAGCGGCAAGCTACACATGGGCCATGTGCGCAACTACACCATCGGCGACGTGGTGACGCGCTTCCAGCGCATGCAGGGCAAGAACGTGCTGCAACCGATGGGCTGGGACGCCTTCGGCATGCCCGCCGAGAATGCGGCGATCAAGAACCGCGTCGCGCCGGGCAAGTGGACCTACGAGAACATCGACTACATGCGCGGCCAGCTCAAGGCGCTCGGCTTCGCCTACGACTGGAACCGCGAGTTCGCCACCTGCGACGTCGACTACTACCGCTGGGAGCAGTGGTTTTTCGCCAAGCTGGTCGAGAAAGGCGTCGTCTACAAGAAGATGTCCACGGTCAACTGGGACCCGGTCGACCAGACCGTACTCGCCAACGAGCAGGTGATCGACGGTCGCGGCTGGCGTTCCGGCGCTCGGGTCGAGCGCAAGGAGATCCCGCTGTGGTTCCTCAAGATCACCGACTACGCCGATGAGCTGCTGGCCGATCTCGACGAGGTCGAGTGGCCCGAGCAGGTCAAGACCATGCAGCGCAACTGGATCGGCAGATCCCGCGGCGTCGAACTCTCTTTCGACGTCGACGGCCTCGATCAGCGCCTCGATGTCTACAGCACGCGCCCCGATACCCTGTTCGGCGTGACCTACGTCGCCGTCGCCGCCGGCCATCCGCTGGCCAGGCGCGCCGCCGAGGGCGATCCGGCCATGGCCGAGTTCCTGCTCGAGTGCCAGCAGGGCGGCAACTCCGAGGCCGAGCTGGCGACCATGGAGAAGCGTGGCCGCGACACCGGTTTCCACGCCATCCATCCGTTGACCGGCCACAACGTTCCGATCTTCGTCGCCAACTTCGTGCTGATGGAGTACGGCACCGGCGCGGTCATGGCCGTTCCCGCCCACGACCAGCGCGACTGGGAGTTCGCCACCAAGTACGCGCTGCCGATCGCACCCGTCATCGCCGATGAAAACGGGCAGGCACCGGACCTGTCCGCCGCCGCCTTCGTCGAGCACGGCAAGCTGATCAACTCCGGCGAGTTCGACGGGCTCGACTTCGAAGCCGCGTTCGATGCCATCGCCGCCAGGCTGGAGTCGCTGGGACGTGGCCGGGTCAAGATCAACTACCGCCTGCGCGACTGGGGCGTCGCCCGCCAGCGTTACTGGGGAGCGCCGATCCCGATCAAGTATGGTCCCGAAGGTCAGACCGTACCGCTCACCGACGACGAGTTGCCGGTGGCGCTGCCGATGGAAGTCGAGGTCGACGCCTCCGGCTCGCCGCTGAAGAAGATGCCGGCTTTCTACGACCTCGGCGACGGCTGGACCCGCGAAACCGATACCTTCGACACCTTCATGGAGTCGTCCTGGTACTACGCCCGCTTCTGCTGCGCCGACAATCCGGAAGCGATGCTCGACGAGCGTGCCGACTACTGGCTGCCGGTGGATCTCTACATCGGCGGTATCGAGCATGCGATCCTGCACCTGCTCTACGCCCGCTTCTTCCACAAGCTGATGCGCGACGAGGGGCTGGTTCACAGCGACGAGCCTTTCCAGCGTCTGCTGACCCAGGGCATGGTGATCGCCGAGACCTTCTATCGCGACACCGCGAATGGCGGCAAGGAGTGGTTCAACCCCGCCGACGTCGAGGTCGAGCGTGACGACAAGGGCCGGCCGATCCGTGCCAGGTTGTCCAGCGACGGCCAGCCGGTCGAAATGGGCGGCATCGAGAAGATGTCCAAGTCGAAGAACAACGGCGTCGATCCGCAAGCGATGATCGACCGCTTCGGCGCGGATACCGTACGCCTGTTCATGATGTTCGCCGCCCCGCCGGAACAGTCCCTGGAGTGGTCGGATTCCGGCGTCGAGGGAGCGCACCGTTTCCTCAAGCGGCTGTGGAAACTGGTCGCCGACCATGTCGCGACGGGAACGCCGGTGCCGCTGGAAACCGGCACGCTGAACGACACCCAGAAGGAGCTGCGTCGCAAGACCCACGAGACGATCGCCAAGGCGGGCGACGACATCGGCCGACGGACCACCTTCAATACCGCCATTGCCGCGGTGATGGAGCTGACCAACGCGCTGGGGCGTTTCGACGACACCACACCGCAGGGTCTCGCCGTCAGCCGCGAAGCCATCGAAGCCTGCGTTCTGCTGCTGGCACCGATCACCCCCCACGCCTGTCACGCGCTGTGGCTGTCGCTGGGGCATCAGGAGCCGGTCATCGACGCGGCCTGGCCGACGGTGGACGCGGACGCCCTGGTCAAGGCCAGCGTGGAGCTGGTGGTACAGGTCAATGGCAAGCTGCGCGCCCGACTCGACGTACCCGCGGAGGCCGACAAGGCCACGGTGGAGTCCCTCGCCCTGGCGGAGGAGAACGTCCAGCGCCATATCGAAGGCAAGAGCGTGCGCAAAGTGATCGTCGTCCCCGGTAAGCTGGTCAACGTCGTTGCCAACTGAAGGATCACCGACCGGTATACCGATGTCCGCGCTATCGGCTACCCCACGGGTCGACACTGGACCCCACCCGGCACTGCGGAAGCAGTGCCGCCATGCGAATAGGAGCTTTTCATGATGCGTCGCACCGCCCTGGCCGGCCTGATGGCCGTATCGCTGACCGTGCTGGCCGGCTGCGGCTTCCAGCTCCGTGGACTGCATCAGCCGGCCCTGGGCATTTCGGAGCTCAGCCTCAGCGCCAACGTCTCCCCGCTCAGCGAGGAAGTCCGCCGCTCGCTCGAGAGCGCCGGCACGCGGGTCGTGGAAGATGCCGACCTGCGCGTCAACCTCGGCGACGAGAGGATCGGCGAGAATCGGCTGACGCGATCCGATTCCGGCAGCCGGGAGACCTCGATCACCCTGACCGCCCCGTTCTCGGTCCAGCGCGTCTCGGACAGCGCCTACCTGCTCAATCAGCAGCAGCTCGAGGTGTCGACGACGGTACTGCTCTCCACCGATGACATCTACTCCGGGGAAGAGGCACGCACCAACGCCATCGAACAGTTGCGACGCGACGCGGCCACTCAGTTGATCGACCGGCTGGACGCACTCGAGACACCATGAAGGTCTTTCCCGACAAGCTGGAAGAGTCGCTCAACAAGCGCCTGCCGCCAGTGGTGATGATCGCTGGAGACGAGCCGCTGATACACCTCGAGGCCTGCGACGCCGTGCGCCGGGTCGCACGGGAGCGAGGCGTCGAGGAGCGGGAAGTCATGCACGTCGAATCGGGCTTTCAGTGGACGCAACTGCTGGAGTCGGCATCCAGCCTCTCGCTGTTCGCCTCGAGCAAGCTGATCGAACTGCGTCTGGGAGGACAGTCTCCCGGCCAGGAAGGCGGCAAGGCGCTGGAAGCCTACGCCGAGCAGGCCGGCGCCAGCGACAACGTGCTGCTGCTCTCCAGGCAGCGACTCGATCGCAAGGCGCAGTCGAGCAAGTGGTGCAAGACGCTCGACAAACTGGGGCTTTTCGTTCCGGTGTGGCCGGTGGATCACCAGCGGCTGGGGTTCTGGATGCGCGACCGTGCCAACCGCTATGGCTTCACGATGGACATGGAGGCGGCCCGCCTTCTCGGCGAGCGCACCGAAGGCAATCTGCTCGCCGCCGACCAGGAACTGCAGAAGCTGGCCTTGCTGCTGCCCCCGAATGCACGTCTCGATGCCGCCGCCATCGCCAGCGGGGTCGAGAGTAGCGCGCGCTACGACGTCTTCACACTCTCCGACGCCTGCCTGAAGGGCGATCGCGACCGGGTCGTGCGAATCGTCCGCGGCCTGCGCCAGGAAGGGGTCGAGGCGCCCGTCATCCTGTGGGCATTGACACGCGAGCTGCGAATTCTGCTGTCGATCTTCCAGCATCTGGATCAGGGCCAGAGTCTGGAACACGCCTGCAAGGCGCAGCGGCCGATGATTCCCGAGAAGCGCCGCCCCGGCTATCAGCAGGCACTCAAACGGCTGCCGCAGCGACGCTTGCACAAGCTGCTGCTGTTCTCCCAGCGTATCGACCTGGCCATCAAGGGCGCCATCGCGCTACCGATCTGGGACTCTCTCCAGGATCTCGCCCTCACCCTGTCCGGCGGTCGCGGTATCCTGGCCGAAATGCCCCACGCCTACCGGTCCGGCTAGTCGCCTGCCGGTATCTGGCTCTCCGGCCGGGCGAAGGCCCGGCCGATCGGCGGCCCGGAATGCCTCAGGCCAACCCTGCCGTATCCGGATGATCGACACCGGCCACGGCAACATCGTCGCTGGGGACGAACCCCTCGAGTTCCGCGGTCTGCATCAGGCTAGAATCCCCCTCGCTCGCCATCCTGGTTGCCATCGGAGAAGCGACCGCCAACGTGTTCTCCGGGGTCAGCGTGAATGACTGCAGATTCATGGCGCCGCCGTTGAAGGTCAGCCGGAGCGTCTGCTCGCCGGCCGCCAGATCCAGCTCGATACCGTCGTTGGCCCGATAGTTGTTCCACCCACCGGTATTGGTCACGGCATGGGGAGCGGCGCTGGTGTAGGTCGCGCCGTCCTGCTCGACGCTGGCAGTGACGGTGCGGCCGTTGGACATCGTGGCCGCGGCAAACGAGAGTTGGTAGGTTCCGGCCGTGGCGACGTCGATGGTGTACTCCACCCACTCGCCGTTGGCGATCGAGCCGATGGAATTGCCGTTGTCGCGCAGGTCGACCCCCTCGTTCCTGGTGTTGTCACCCAACTGGGCTTCACTGCTGTCGTGGTAGGCGACTTCAGGGCCGCCTTCATCGTAGAACCCGGCGTTCAGCGTCAGCCCGTCGTCGACGGCCCACGGCGTCCCCGAGGCATTGAATGCCGACTGGGCGGCAGGCGCCAGGCTGAAGGACTCCAGATTCTGCGCCCCACCGTTGAAAGTCAGCCGCAGGGTTTGCACGCCTGCCTCCAGCGTGACCTGCTGGCTGTCGGTCGGCGCGAAGGTGTTCCAGCCGCCGGTGAAATCGACACCCACGGTGGCGACCTCGTAGACCCCTCCGCCGTCGTCGAAGGTGGCGGTGACGGAGCGTGCCGCGCCGCTCTGCGCACCCAGCGCCGAGAGGAAGGAGAGATCGTAGACGCCGGCCTGGTTCACCTCCAGCGTGTACTCGACCCACTCGCCGTTCTCGATCCAGCCGATGGCATCGCCGTTACCCTGAATGTCCACCCCGCCCTCGCGGAATTGGGTACCCAGCTGGGTCTCGCTGGAATCCTCGTAGGTCAGGTGCGGCGCCCCCTCGTCGAACAGCGCCGCGTCCAGCGTCAGGCCGTCCTGATCGACCGCCCAGGGCGTCCCGGTCTCGTTGAAGGGCGTCCGCGTCGCCGGCTGGATGCCCTCGATCAAGAAGACGTTGTCGTTGTAGTCGTAGTTAATGCCGGTGTAATCCATGACCACGAAATAGGTGTTGGAGATGGCGTTGCCGGCAGTGTCGTAGGCCTGGAACACGCGCACGGTGTAGCCACGTTCGATGCCCGCATCCTCCGCCGGCGGCGTGCCGCCCCCGGACGGGTTGAGCGACGGATCGGTCGAGAGGTTGGCGACCGAGATGCCGAAGATGTCGTCGCCGGCCCAGCCATCGGGAATCCGACCCCGATCGAAGGTCGCTGTCGCGTAGTCGCCGTTGGCGATCTGCGGCAGGAACGACTGGCTGTAGAGGCTATCGTGGTTGCTCAGCGCGGTCCGGGCCGACTTGTCGCCCGGCGCGTGAAGCGCCAGCAGTGCCCCGCTGTAGCCGTGCAGCGCCGCCAACTGGGTGACGGTCGCCGATTCGACACCGTCGGCGATCTGCCAGTAGCGCGACAGCACCTCCTGATCGTTGACCGCCTGGTAGAGATCGAAGTTCTGCAACACCGACTGGCCGCCGCCGTCCAGCGTCGAGAGCCCATCGATGTGGTTGCCGAAACCGAACACTCGCCAGATCTCGTTGAGGTTGGGCTCCCAGCCGCCTTCGTCACGCGCCTGCCAGAACCCGGCCAGTTGGATCTCGGTCACCGGCTGGTCGACGTCGTCCGAGATGACGGTCATCACCCCTTCGAACACGCCATCGGCAGCGTTGCTGGTCGGTGGCGTGTAGGCGGCACGATCGAAGAGCACGCCCACCTCGACGGACTGCCCCGGTGCCAGTCGGAGATCGTTCAGCGCATCCGCGTCCGCCAGCCGGAAGGGACCACTCAACGTGATGCTGCTCACCGACAGCTCGCCGGTGCCGTTGTTGGTGATGACGACCGAACCGCTGTCCTTGTATTCGCGGGGTACCGGAGAAGAGCTGGTGGCGTCATTGTCCTCGAGGTAATTGAAGGCGAGACGATCGCTGAAGAAGGCCGGGTCGGTGCTGACCACGCTGATCTCGCCATTGCTGGGAACGGCCGACGGTTCGTCGGGCACTTCCAGCGAGTCGATGTCCGGCCCGACTCCGTTGGGCGCGGTCACCGTGATCGTGTTGCTGCCCTGGGTCAGGTTCATCTCGACGGTCTGGTAGATCCAGTCGCTCACCGTCTGGCTCTCGGCGGGGAAGTTGACGGTCGGATAGCTGACGCCATTGACCGTCAACCCCAAGGGGCGGTCGGCCTTACCCGTGGTCAGCGAGTAGCGGAAGGCGACCTCGTAGATGCCGCTCTGCTCGACGTCCACGCTCCAGGTGATGCTCTGATCGCCGCTGCCGACGAAGTCGACGAAACCGG
>NZ_CEXLVS010000046.1:0-6165 GCF_982684285.1 Salinicola sp.
AGCTCCCCCAACCGGACATGGCGGATGTCAAAGGCCAGCACCAGGCGCGCCGGGCGCTGGAGGTCGCGGCGGCGGGTGGCCACAATCTGCTGCTGGCGGGGCCGCCAGGCACCGGCAAGACCATGCTGGCCAGTCGGCTGGCGGGCATTCTGCCGCCACTGACACAAGATGAATCGCTCGAGGTGGCGGCGGTGAGGTCGGTCTGCGGACTGCCGATCATGGAACGCTGGGGACACCGGCCGTTTCGCAATCCTCACCACACCTCGAGCAGCGTGGCGTTGGTGGGCGGCGGCTCGCGACCGCGGCCCGGCGAGATCTCGCTCGCGCACCAGGGCGTGCTGTTTCTGGACGAACTGCCGGAGTTCGACCGCCACGTGCTGGAAGTGCTGCGCGAGCCGATGGAATCGGCGCAGATCCTGATCTCCCGGGCAAATCACCAGCGCCGCTTCCCGGCCCGCTTCCAACTGGTCGCCGCCATGAATCCCTGCCCCTGCGGCCATCTCGGCGATCCGCGCCAGCGCTGCCACTGCAGCCCCGCGCAGATCCAGCGCTACCAGTCGCGATTGTCCGGGCCGCTGCTGGACCGGATCGACCTGCAGGTCGAAGTGCCGGCGCTGCCGGCCACGCAGCTCACCGACCGGACGCCGGGGGAAGCATCGGCCAGCGTGAGGGAGCGGGTTCTCGCCGCCCGCCGGCGCCAGCAGGCGCGGGGGCATCTCAACGCCCATCTTCCTGGCTCCGAGCTGGAAGCCGCCTGCGCCTTGTCCTCGGATGAGCGGCAGTGGTTCGCCAGCGTGCTGGATCGGCTCAATCTTTCGGCGCGAGCCTATCACCGCGTGCTACGGGTGGCGTTGACCCTGGCCGATCTCAGCGGCGAGACGCGGGTCGGCAAGGCGCAGCTGATGGAGGCGATCGGCTATCGCCAACTGGACCGCATGCTGAAGGCCAACGACCCCATGCGGGCCTGAATCCGAGAGGCGTCAGGCAAGCACGACTCATCCCCCGTCCCGCAGGGCCGATGCCAACGTCTCGAGCCTGCCCGGCACCAGCGCATCCTCGAGCGCGCTGATCCGCAGCACATGGCCCAGCGCCGGGTGCGCCGGGCGGTGGATCAGGGTGCCTTCCGCCAGCAGTTGCCGATGGATCGCCGTGGCCCGCTCGGCGTCGTCCAGCCGCAGTGCCACGAAATTGGTCGTGCTGGGCAGCACGTCGGCGCCGCGTTCTCGCAGCCACTCGCTCAGCGCCTCGCGTCGGCGTACCACCGCGGTCACATGCTCGCGGGTCTCGTCGGGGTGCGCGAGAACGGTTTCCGCGGCCGCCAGCGCCAGTGACGAGACAGCGTAGTGAATCCTCACTTTCAGCAGCATGGCATGGGTGTCCGGCGTGGCGATGGCGTAGCCCACGCGCAGGCCGGCGAGGCCATGGGCCTTCGAGAAGGTGCGTAGACGAATCACCCCGGGCCAGATCGCGTTGGCGGCCGGCGACCCCGCGTCGTCGCGGAAGTCATGGTAGGCCTCGTCGAGGACCAGGGTGCACTCCTCGGGGAGTCCGTTGCGCAGCGCCAGTACGTCGGCGTCGCTGTGGAGATGGCCGCTGGGGTTGTCGGGATTGGCGAGATAGACGACGCGGGCATTCTCGCGACTGGCCCTGGCCGCCAGGGCGTCGAGATCCGGCGCCAGCAGGTCGGCGCGACTGGCGTACGCGACTTCCACCTGGCGGCAGCCCTGGGCGTGCACGAAGTAGCTCCAGGTCGGGTAGGTGCCGGCACTGGTGATGACAGTGTCGCCCGGCTCGCAAAGGGCGCGCAGCGCCAGCGCCATCAGGCTGTCCGCGCCCGCATCCACCAGCAGCGCTTCCATCGGCAAGCCCAGGCTCTCGGCCAGCCGCCGGCGAACCTGCCACGCCTCGGCGTCGCCATAGGTGCGGGCGAGGTCGGCGACGTCCTTCCCGAATCGGGCCGCCAGTGCCCGGTGCGGCATGTCGAGCCCTTCGTTGGAGCCGATACGGTGAGGCAGGGCATGCCCGAGCCGGCGCTCCAGCGCCTGCAACCCGGGGAACGGATTGTGGGGACCATCTTGATTGCCGAGGTGGCGAGCAAAGCGTGACATGAATCTCTCTCTCGGACGTGGAAATCAGGGGGACTCGGTGGTCCTGGGCAGGGCATCGGGGTCGATCGCGCCACTGGCGTGCCACTGCCAGTGCTCACCGTCGGGCTGGGAGAGGTCGAACTGCAGCAGATAGGGCTGCAAGGTCCGGTCGCTCAAACGCAGCGGCGGCGAGTCGGCCGTCAGCCTGGCCTGGAGCAGCCACTGTCCGTCGGCTTGCGCCGACATCGAGGTCGGCGCCCAGTCCAGGACATGAGGCGCGTTCTCGTTGCTCAGCAGCGCCCGACCCAACGCCTCGTTCAGCGCGGCCGGCGTGATCGGAAGCGCCTCGGCGACTTCCGCGGGGCGCAGCAGAATCGTGACTGCCGGGGTGTTCTGCACGGGCCAGGGCGGGGAGGCCAGCAATCCCCGGGCGGCATTGGCGGCCAGGCCCTTCAATGCCTCGCGGGCATCCGGCGGCGACTGGCTGATGCCGGCGCATCCGCCCAGCGTGAGCAACGCGAGCCCGATGATCAGCGACTTCATGAGGCGGGCAGCGGGTCGGGAGGGTGCGTCGCGGCGAAGCGCGTCAGGAAGTCGTCGAGCGCCTCGAACAGCACCTGACGAATCGGTTCCGCCTCGTTGACCAGATGGTGACGGGCATCGGGATGGCGCACGATCTGGGCGCGGGGAAACTTCCGGCGGAGCGCCTTGAGATTCCAGCTCCAGTCGACGGTCAGGTCCTGCTCTCCCTGCAGGATCAGCACCGGCAGCTCGCTGGGTGGCCGCTTGAGCAGGGTCGGCATCCAACGGCGCATGGCCGTGACCCAGGTCAAGGCCAGATGGTCGTCCTGGAGGGGGTCGTGCAGACGCAGGAAGTCGGCGAAATCGAGATTGGTGGTGTTGGCGCGATACTTTCGGGGGATGGTATCCACGAAAGGGCTGGCGATACGGGGTAGCCAGCGGGACTGGTTCCAGCCCCAGGGGCGAACCAGGGGGGCCAGCATCACCAGCCCCTGCCACGGCGCCTGGTCGCCGCGAGCCAGGGCGTCGGTGGCCACGATCGACGCGCCGGTGCTCTGGCCGATTGCCAGCCACGGCCCCGGCGCCAGATGTCGTTGCGCTATCTGACGCTCGACGTCATTGAAGCATTTCACGTAGTCGGTGAAGTCGTCGATGGTGGCGCGGGCGCCGCTGGAGAGTCCGTGGCCGGGCAGGTCCCACATCACCACCTGCCAGCCAAGCGCCAGCAGGCGTTCGAGCAGGTGGCCGTAGAGGCCGAGATGATCGAAGTAGCCGTGGACCACGAAGATCGTGCCCCGGGGCGAGGGGGGAGCCCAGACCTGCACCCAGAGCTCGAAGGTTCTTCCCTGCTCTCCTTCGGCCTGGAGATAACCGGCATGGAGCTCCAGATTCCCGTTGCTGTCCAGCAGCGGCGACAGCCGGTAATGGTCGAGATAGTCGGCCAATGGTGAATCGGAAAGCGTCTTGATGTGATGAAGCGGGCCAACAGCCTTCAATGGCGAAAAGTCGAGCATGTACGTATCTCCTGATCCGCCTATGCTACTCGTCGTGCGCTACCGAAACCATGACGCGGTGCAGGAGGCGGGCGATCGATAGCTCGGGATGCGGAGGGTGACGAAGGTCGAAGGAGACAACATCCGGGAGGCCGATTATGATGTCGCATAATCTATGGAAATATTTTCCACAAATGGTCATTTCCCACAAGTGGTCTGGTGGGTGCGGTGGCGGCGTGAATGAAGCGGCGGCCGTGACCTGAGTGACTACCGATCTGGAGACGAACATGATATCCGACACGACGAAACGTACCACTCATCACCGATTGCGGGTAGCGACAGCGCTCGATCGCTTCATTGTCGACGAGGTCCTGCCGGGCACCGATATCGAGGCCGACGCCTTCTGGGCCGGCTTCGACGCGCTGGTCCACGACCTGGCGCCCCGCAATCGGGCGCTGCTGGCCGAACGCGATCGCCTGCAGGCCGAGCTCGATCAGTGGCATCGCGACAATCCCGGCGGGATCGAGGATATGGCGGCCTATCGCGCCTTCCTCGAGAAGATCGGCTATCTGGTCGATGCCCCCGCGAAGGTCCAGGCCACCACCACCAACGTGGATGACGAGATCGCGCGGCAGGCCGGGCCGCAGCTGGTGGTACCGGTCAACAACGCCCGCTACGCGCTCAATGCCGCCAACGCTCGCTGGGGCAGCCTCTACGATGCGCTCTACGGCACCGACGTGATCAGCGAGGCGGATGGCGCCGAGAAGGGCAACGCCTACAACCCCAAGCGCGGCGAGAAGGTGATCGCCTACGCCCGCAACGTGCTCGACATGGCCGTGCCGCTGGCGACCGGTTCGCACCGGGAGGCGGTCGGCTATGCCATTCGCGATGGCCGGCTGTCGGCCACGCTGGAGGGCGGGCGCGATACCGGCCTGAAGAATCCGGGCCAGTTCGTCGGCTTCCAGGGCGAGGCGTCATCGCCCGAGGCGATCCTGCTCTCCAACCACGGCCTGCATCTCGAGATCCAGATCGACGCCGACCACCCGATCGGCAAGACCGATCCGGCGCACGTCAAGGATCTGCTGGTCGAAGCGGCGGTGACCACGATCATGGATTGCGAGGATTCGGTGGCGGCGGTCGATGCCGAGGACAAGACGCTGGTCTATCGCAACTGGCTCGGCCTGATGAAAGGCGATCTCGAGGAGCGCTTCGACAAGGGCGGCAAGACCGTCACCCGGCGACTCAATCCGGATCGCGACTACACCTTGCCGGACGGTGGCTCCCTGACCCTGCCGGGCCGCTCGCTGATGTTCGTGCGCAACGTGGGCCATCTGATGACCACGCCGGCCATCCTCGACGACGAGGGCAACGAGATCCCCGAGGGCATCCTGGATGCGGTGATGACCTCGCTGATCGGTCTGCACGACCTGAAACGGGAGCGTGGCAACTCGCGTGCCGGATCGCTCTACATCGTCAAGCCCAAGATGCACGGGCCGCAGGAAGTGGCGTTCGCCGACGAGCTGTTCGGTCGCGTCGAACAACTGCTCGGGCTGCCGGCGACCACGCTGAAGATGGGCATCATGGACGAGGAGCGCCGGACCTCGGTCAATCTCAAGGCCTGCATCGACGCGGCAGCCTCGCGCGTCGCCTTCATCAATACCGGTTTCCTGGACCGCACCGGCGACGAGATGCACACCGCCATGAACGCGGGGCCGATGCTGCGCAAGGGCGACATGAAGGGCAGCAAGTGGATCGGCGCCTATGAGCGCAGCAACGTCCAGATCGGGCTGGCCTGCGGACTGCGGGGCCGGGCCCAGATCGGCAAGGGCATGTGGGCGATGCCGGACCTGATGGCGGCGATGCTGGAGCAGAAAGTGGGCCATCCCAAGGCGGGTGCCAATACCGCCTGGGTGCCGTCGCCGACCGCGGCGGTGCTGCATGCGCTTCACTATCACCAGATCGACGTGGGAGCGATTCAGCGCGAACTGGAAGATCAGGGGGAGGTGGATCTGCTCGACGATCTGCTGACCGTGCCGGTCGACCCCAAGGCGGCCTGGGGCGCCGACGAGATCCAGCAGGAACTCGACAACAACTGCCAGGGCATCCTCGGCTACGTGGTGCGCTGGGTCGAACACGGCGTGGGCTGCTCCAAGGTGCCGGACATCCACGATGTCGGCCTGATGGAGGACCGCGCGACGCTGCGCATCTCCAGCCAGCACATCGCCAACTGGCTGCACCACGGCATCGTCGACGAGGCGCAGGTGCGCGAGACATTGGAGCGCATGGCCAAGGTGGTGGACGGGCAGAATGCCGACGATCCCGGCTATACGCCGATGACCTCGCATCTGGAAGATTCCAGCGCCTTCCAGGCCGCCTCGGACCTGATCTTCAAGGGCCGCGAGCAGCCCTCCGGCTACACCGAACCGCTGCTGCACCACTGGCGCGCCGTGGACAAGGCTGGCCGGGCTACGCCCGGAGCTTGAAGTCATAAGCTGGAAGTTGGAAGAAAAGTCAAAAGCGAAAACCGGTTGTTGGATTTTGCGGTGATGGTTTGATCTTGGCTT
>NZ_CEXLVS010000046.1:6265-6771 GCF_982684285.1 Salinicola sp.
CCAGCTTCCAGCTTCCAGCTTCCAGCTTCCAGCTTCCAGCTTCCAGCTTCCAGCTTCCAGCTCTCTGGGCTATCTTGACGGCGGCGCTGTCGTTCCCGTCGATGCTGCGCCGCCCGTCGAACAGCCATCCAGGGAGAGCCCGATGACCGTGATGACCGCCGCCGAAATCGAGGACTTCCTCGATGATGTCTTCCCCCAGCGTCAGGGTACCATCGAAGCCGTCGATCACATGCGGGCGACCATGAGCCTGGCGATCGAGGACGAGCACCTGCGCCCAGGCGCATGTGTCTCCGGCCCGTCGATGGTGAACCTGGCCGACGTGTGCCTCTACGTGGCGGTCCTGGCCCAGATCGGGCCGGAAGCGATGGCGGTAACCAGCAGCCTCAACTGCCACTTCCTGCGCCGTGCCCGCGGCGACCGTGACCTGATCGCCAACGCGCGCATTCTCAAGCTCGGCCAGCGGCTGGCGGTGGGTGAAGTGCAGCTCTTCTCCACCGGCGACAACG
>NZ_CEXLVS010000046.1:6871-20772 GCF_982684285.1 Salinicola sp.
AGCCCGTAGCGCTCGTCACCGCGACCTACGTGCTGCCGGATCGCGACGATTGATCGAGGGTCCTTCGGTTACGGCGAACACGCCTGCCTATTCTTATGCCCAATCTTTGGAGAAATCAACGTGGTAGACGCCATAGGCGCCCCACGGCGAGTATTTGAAGTGTGATCATCAGCGAAAAGGTCCAGCGCCAAGCGGCGTCCGGATAGTGCCCGTTCGTTGGTGGCCAGAGCTCTATCATCCAACCCACGGCGTACTGGAGCATAAATCCTCCCAAGGTTGCGGCCATATTGAGCAGGCTGATCAGCCGTCCGGAGAGATGTGACGGTAATTCGGCAGCGAGCCAGGCGTAGGTGAGGATAGGGCCGACGGTGAGCAGCCCGAATGCGATCCACAGCAGATTGATGCCAGGCAACGGTAGCCAGACGATCATGCCCTGCACTGCGACGAAACCGATCGACATGATTCTCATCGGTCGAATCAACGGCACGCCACGCTGGAGCAAGCGGTCGGTGATTGCACTGAGTAACAGCTGGCCTACCACGATGGCTGTCGCCAATCCCAGTAGGTAGAGGGCAGTGATCCTGTCGCTCAATCCGACGACCTCGCGCATCCAGCCGCCCGCCCAGAGCCCTTGCCAGGCCAGCCAACTACCTTCGCACAGCAATGTCATCGGCCAGAGTCGCATGAACAGAGGGTGGCGTATCACCGCCATTAGTCCGTCCAAGGAAGCGTCACCGGCCCTGCGCTCGGCGGGATGCGTGGGCACCACTGCCCAGATCAATAAGGCCAGTAGCAGCGTAACGGCCGCCAGCGTGTGGAAGAGCGTTTGCCAATCGAGCATCCGAAGCAGCGCCTCAGTGGGCAGGGTGGCCAGTAGCGCACCCAATCCCGACAGGCCCAACAGCGCACCGTTCGCCAGGGCCAGCCGCTCGGCGGGCCACCACAACACGTTGGCCCGATACGCGCCTGCCCAGCAGGCGCCCAAACCCACCCCCATCAGCAATCTCCCGGCCAGGGCGGCCTGGTAGTCTGGGAAGGTGAACAGCCAGGCGCCTAGTGCCGCCACGACCATGAAGGAAGCGACGGTTCGGCGCGAGCCAAAGCGATCCAGCAGCAAGCCTACCGGGATCTGCACCAGCGCCAATGCCAACAGGAAGACGCTGGAGAGAAGTCCCAACTGCTCGGGGCCGATATTGAGATTCTGGCGCAGCGCCGGCGCGATCACGCCATTGACGTTGCGATAGAGCTCCGAGATCAGGTAGGCCAGCATGAAGGGAGTAAAGACTAGCAAGAGACGTGCTCTTCCGGAGATGTGATTATCGCAAGTTTTCACGGGGGCTCGCGGTTGTTGGAATTTGTTGAGATCGTAATTTCTAGCTGCAGCAGCGACGATCGCGTAATACGCTGGAAAAACCTGCAACTTTTTCAGGTATCGGAATGACGCGAAGCACGCTTCCCTACCATGCCCTGCACGTCTTGGTCACCGTGGCCGATCGTGGCAGCATCCGCGCTGCCGCAAGACACATCGGCCGTTCGGAATCAGCCGTCAGTCACCTGCTCAAGGATCTGGAGCGACGTCTGGGGAGGACATTGCTGGAACGCAAAGGACGCGGCATCGAACTTACGCCACTGGCCTTGCGCTATGTGAGCCGGCTGCGCGAGCCGTTTCAACACATCGATCAGGCAACGACGGAATTCGTCGCCGAGCCGCTAACCCACCATGTCGTGCTGACGCTGCCACCAGTGCTTGCCACGCTATGGCTGGTGCCAGCTATCACGGCCTTCGAGCAGGCGCTGCCGGAGATCGAACTGCGCTTGGTTACGACCAATCGGACGCTGGACCTATGCCGCGACGGTATCGATATGGCGATTCGCTATCGCGCCGATGGCCGCTCCGGCGTGCAGGCCATGCTGACGTTGCCGGAGTATGCCTTTCCGGTCTGCGCCCCATCGCTGGACGAGCGGCTGCGAACGCAGCCGTCGGCGCTGGGGAAGATGCGGCGTCTGATCAACGATGCTCATTATGAAGAGTGGTCCCTTTGGCAGCGCACTCGGGATGAGCCGGTCGCACTTTCCGCGTGGACCGAGCGACTGGCTGATTCCACCCTGACGTTGGAAGCGGCGGCACAAGGTTATGCCGTGGCTATGGGGCGCACCCCGTTGGTCAATGGCCTGTTGACGTCGGGCCGCCTGTTCGCGCCGCTGGGAACACACTATGCCACCGGCGCCATCTATGAGGTGGTATTCAATGAGCAGTCCGCGCATTCGGAGGCCTGCCACCGTGTCGCCGACTGGATCGGGCGGCAATTCGCTCTCCCTGCGCTGACAGGGAAAACATCGATGCCCACGCTGTCGTCTTGATCGGCGACACCTTGTGCATTCCTGTTTTCCTCGTCTCGGCGACAACGAGCCCGTAGCGCTCGTCACCGCGACCTACGTGCTGCCGGATCGCGACGATTGATCTCCGTTGACTCGACCGCGGTCACGCCTGGCCCGTGACCGGCCGCTGACGCCAGGCGCTCCACGCCAGCACCAGCCACCCCGCCATCAGCAGCAGACCGCCGAAGGGCGTGACGACCCCCAGCACTCGCATTCCGCCGAGCACCAGCAGGTAGAGCGAACCGCTGAACAGCACCATCCCCGCGAACCACAGCCCGACGGCCAGACGCTGTCCGCGCAGGGCCTGTTTCCCCTGCCAGCCGAGCACGGCCATGACCGCCAGCGTGTGCCACGCCTGGTAGCGCACGGCGGTGTGGAAGACCTCGAGATCGCGCGGCGTCAGCGTGTTCGCCAGCGCGTGAGCGCCGAAGGCACCGGCCGCCACGATCAGAAACCCACTCAGGGCGGCAAAAAACCAGGGCCACTTTTGGTGCATGTTGCGACTCCTCGATGGCGGCTATGCTTCTGGAGGGCGTCAGCCGCGGAATTGACGCCCGCTAGTCTAGCGCGTAAAAAACCGGCTCGGCAGCCGCCTGCCAGCGTTTGCGACGTCATCGTTACCCATAAGGATTTCCGAGATGGATTTCATCAACACGCTTCACGACGCGGTCTATGCGGTCATGACCCCGGTCAGCGATTTTGTCTGGACCTATATTCTCCTGTACCTGCTGCTGGGCGCCGGGCTCCTGTTCACCGTGCTCACGCGCTTCATGCAGTTCCGGCTGTTCGGTCACATGGCGCGGGTCACGTTCAACAGTCGCGGTTCGGGGACGGGCGTCAGCGGCTTTCAGGCCTTCGCGACATCGCTGGCGGCCAGGGTCGGTACCGGGAACCTGGCAGGCGTGGCGATTGCGCTGTGGGTCGGTGGCCCCGGGGCGATCTTCTGGATGTGGATGACGGCGCTGGTCGGCTTCGCCACCTCGTTCATCGAGTCGACCCTGGCCCAGACCTACAAGAAGCGCAACGAGGATGGCGTCTTCCGCGGCGGCCCCGCCTACTACATCGAGCGGGCGCTGGGACAGCGCTGGATGAGCGTGCTGTTCGCGGTCTTCCTGCTGATCGCCTACGGGCTCGCGTTCAACGGCGCGCAGTCCAATACCATCGCACAGGGCCTGTCCCAGGCGTTCTCGATTCCCAACTGGGTGACCGGTGTCATACTGGTGATCATCACCGGGCTGGTCATCTACGGTGGACTCAAGTCCGTGGCGCGCACCGCCGAGAAGATCGTGCCGATCATGGCCATCGGTTACTTCCTGGTGGCGCTGTACGTACTGGTGGTGAATATCAGCGAAGTGCCCGCGATGCTGGAGCTGATCGTCAAGAGCGCCTTCGGCTACGGCCCCGCCGTCGGCGGTGCGGTGGGCTACACCATCAAGATCGCGATGGAAAACGGCATCAAGCGCGGCCTGTTCTCCAACGAGGCGGGCATGGGCTCGGCGCCCAACGCCGCCGCCCAGGCCGACGTCAAGCACCCGGCGGCGCAGGGGCTGGTGCAGTCCTTCGGCGTGTTCATCGATACCCTGGTCATCTGCAGCTGCACCGCGGTGGTGATCCTGCTTTCCGGCGTCTACGAACGCCTGATGAGTACGTCTCCGGGGCAGGATATCGTCGGCATCCAGTTGACCCAGGATGCGATGGTCGACCACCTCGGCAGCTTCGGCGAGATCTTCATCGCGATTGCGATCTTCCTGTTCGCGTTCACCTCGATCATCGCCAATTTCTCCTACTCGCAGATCAATATCGAGTACCTGTTCAAGCGCCATGCCAAGGCGGCGGTATCGGTATTGCGCGTCGCGGTGCTGGCGATGGTGATGATCGGTTCCGTGGCGCAACTGCAGTTCGTGTGGGACTTCGCCGATCTCGCCATGGGGCTGATGGCCACCACCAACCTCGTTGCCATTCTGCTGTTGTGCCCCGTCGCCCTGCGCGTGCTCAAGGATTACGAGCGCCAGCGCAAGGATGGCGTGCGCGAGCCGACCTTCGACCCCAAGGGCGTGCTGAAGCGGCCCGAGCAGGTCGATGCCGATGTCTGGCCGGCGCGCGAGAGCACCGTCTAAGTTCCGCGCGAGGCTTGACCGGGATGCCTGATTCTCCTGGAGGCGCTACAATGCGCCTCCTCGAGATCCGCTTCAGGGAGAGCCGTCATGCAGATTCAGCTCAACGGTGAGCCCAGTCAGTTCGATGGCGAGCCGACGCTGGCTCAACTGGTCGACTCGCTCGGCCTGTCGGGGCGGCGCATCGCCATCGAGGTCAACGAGGAGATCGTGCCACGCAGCCTGCACGCGCAGACACGCCTGAACGACGGCGACAGCGTGGAGATCGTGCACGCCATCGGTGGCGGCTGAATCGCCGCCTGATTCACGACCAGGAGCCATCCATGTCCCAGCCGATTCAGGACGCCCCGTTGACCGTCGCCGGACGTCGCTTTGCCTCTCGCCTGCTGGTCGGCACCGGCAAGTATCGCGACTTCGAAGAGACCGCCGCGGCGATCGAGGCCAGCGCTGCCGATGTGGTGACGTTCGCGGTTCGCCGGACCAATCTGGGCCAGAATCCGGACGAGCCCAATCTGCTCGACGCCATTTCACCGTCACGCTACACGCTGCTGCCCAATACCGCCGGCTGCTATACCGCCAAGGACGCCGTGCGGACCTGCAGGCTCGCCCGCGAACTGCTCGATGGCCACAACCTGGTCAAGCTCGAGGTCCTGGGTGACGACAAGACGCTCTATCCCAATGTGGTCGAGACGCTGGCGGCCGCCGAGACGCTGGTCAACGACGGTTTCGACGTCATGGTCTATACCAGCGACGATCCCATCGTGGCCAAGGAGCTGGAAAAACGTGGCTGCTGCGCGGTGATGCCGCTGGGATCGCTGATCGGTTCCGGCAACGGCCTGCTCAATCCGGCGACGCTGGCGATCATCCTCGAGCACGCCGAGGTGCCGGTACTGGTCGATGCGGGCATCGGTACGGCGTCCGATGCGGCGCTGGCGATGGAGATGGGCTGCGATGGCGTACTGATGAACTCCGCCATCGCCCACGCCAGGCATCCGGTGATGATGGCCAATGCCATGCGCAAGGCGGTCGAAGCCGGACGCGAGGCGTTCCTCGCCGAGCGCATGCCACGCCGCCAGAGCGCCAGCCCCTCTTCGCCGTTCGCCGGGCGTATCAACGGCTGAGCCTTGCCATCGACGCCCATGGGGCCGCCTTTTGCCGGCGGCCATTTCCCTCTCTTTTGCCTGTTGATTCCTCTGCATGACTGACAAGACGACGCCTGACAACGAATCCGTCACCGATACGCCCGCGCGCCGAGGCATCAAGAGCTACGTGCTGCGGGCCGGCCGCATGACGGCGGCGCAGGAGCGCGGCCTGAAGGAGGTCTGGCCCAGATGGGGGCTGACGGTGGCCGATGGCCGCCAGGATCTCGAGCAACTGTTCGGCCGCCAGGCCCCCTGCGTGGTGGAGATCGGTTTCGGCATGGGCAAGTCCCTGGTCGAGCAGGCGGAAAGCCATCCCGAGACCGACTTCATCGGCATCGAGGTCCACGCGCCCGGCGTGGGCAAGCTGCTAGACGAGGCGGACAAGCGCGGGCTCACCAACCTGCGGGTCTATCGCGAGGATGCGCTGGCCGTACTGGCGGACTGCCTGCCGGAGGCGAGCATCGATACGCTACAGCTCTTTTTCCCCGATCCGTGGCCCAAGAAGAAGCATCACAAGCGGCGGATCGTGCAGCTGCCGTTCGTCGAGCTGGTGCGTTCCCGTCTCGAGCCGGGCGGCAAGCTGCACATGGCGACCGACTGGCAGGCCTACGCCGAGTTCATGGCAGAGGTCATGGCCGAGGCGCCGGGGTTCGTCAACACCGCACCGGCCGAAATGGCGCCCTTCGTCGAGCGTCCCGCCTTCCGTCCGCTGACCAAGTTCGAAAGCCGCGGCGAGCGCCTGGGGCATGGCGTCTGGGACCTCATCTATCGCCGAGATTGATCGCGCCGGTGGTCCCTCCGGCAACGCTCAATGCGCACAGCCATCGAAGTGCCGCAAGCGGTAGTTGGCGACCAGCACGATCGCCACGCCCAGCAGCGCCAGGGCCATCCCGCCGAGCTGGAGCGTGTCAACGCTCTCGCCGAACATCCACGCGCTCCACAACAGCGTGACCGGCGGCGTCAGGTAGATGGCGCTGGAGACCGCGTTGATGCCGACACGACGCAGGCAGACGGTGAAGAAGCCGTAGCCGCCGAAGCTCGACAGCGCGATCAGCCAACCCAGTGTCTGCCAGGTCATCAACTCACTGCCCGGGCGCTCGAGCTGGCCGTCGCCCAGCGCCGCGACCAGAAAGACCAGGCTCGCCGCGCTGAGCTGCGCCGTCAACGTGGCCGGCATGCCGAGGCCCGACGGACGCCGGGAGGCGAGTACGCTGCCGAGGGTCACGCTGACCACCGACAGCAGCGGCAGCACGTAGGCCCAGCCGATCGCGCTGCCGGCACCCTGCCAATCTCCTGCGATGCACAAGGCGACGCCGGTCGCCGCGACACCGAGACCTGCCCAGGCCACCGGCGGAAGCTGCTCGCGCAGCCAGAGGGTGGCGATGGCGGCTGCCAGCAGCGGCTGCTGGGCGGTGATCAAGGCGGTGGCCCCGGCGCTGACGCCCAGGCCGACGGCCAGCATCACGCCAAGCAGATAGCCACCCATGGTGAGCGCGCCGACTCCCATCTCGCGCAGCCAGCCGGAGAGTGTCGCCGCGCGTCGGCGGCTCAGCGACCACCATAGCGCGGCGATCGAGGCCGCGAGCAGGAAGCGCCAGGCAAACAGGTCCATCGCTGACATCGGTGCCTCATCCGCCAGGCGGCTGCCGATGAAGCCGGAGCTCCAGCAGAGCACGAAGCCGGTCATCAGGGCTGCGTTCAGCGTCGCGTTGCGCATGCCAACTCCTCCTCTTGTCTCGGGACGATGCGGCTTGAGTCTGCGCGCGCTTGCGGATTCAATGAATCGAATAAAAATCGATTGGTGTTCAATATGATTGAAGTCAGCTCCACGCTCGATCTCGAACTGCTGCGCACATTCCAGGTGGTTGCCCAGACGGGGTCGCTGGCGGCCACGGCGGAGATCCGCCACCGCACGCTCAGCGCCATCAGCATGCAGATGAAGCGGTTGGAGACCGAGCTGGACGTGCGGCTGCTCGAGCGTGGTTCGAGAGGGGTATCGCTGACCCCGAGTGGCGAGGTGCTGTTGCGCGAAGCCCGCGAGCTGCTGCGCGTCCACGACACCCTGATCAGCCGGTTCAGCGGCGAGCGCCTGAGTGGCCGCGTCCGACTGGGCATCCCCGAGGACTATGCCCGCGAGCTGCTCGACGACACCCTGCCCCAGTTCATGGCGCGCTATCCGGGCATCCTGCTGGACGTCAACACCGATACCAGCGGCCGCCTGGCGCGGGCACTCAGGAAGCGTCAGCTCGACCTGGCCATCGTGCTCGACCATGCCACGGGGCTGGAGGGGGGCGAAACGCTATGGCACCCCACGCCGGTGTGGGCGGCGCCGATTCAGGGCGCCATTCACCGGGAGGCGGTGGTACCGCTGGCGGTCCATCCCGAGCAGTGTCCCTATCGTCATCTGGCGATCGAGGGGCTCGACGCGATCCAGCGACCGTGGCGAACCGTCTTCACCAGCACCAGCATCCACGCGGTGGAGAAGGCCATCGAGACCGGCATGGCGATCGGTGTGCTCGATCGCGAACGGGTCACCACGGCGATGCGGGCCCTGGACGAGAGCGACGGTCTGCCGCCGATCCGGCGATGTGTCGCCCGACTGCACTTCGCCCAGGCGATCGATGCCGCGTCGCAACCCGCCGTCGAGGCTCTGGCCCAGTTGCTCCGGGAGCGATTGCACGGTCGCGGGCCCTGGCAGCGGGACGCCTTGAGTGGACGCGATACCGGACAGCGGCCGCGGGCATGAAAAAAGCCGCCCCTGGCGGGGCGGCACTAAGGACCGTGACTAGCTTGATGAGGAGATAACCATGGCAGGAACCTGACATTCGCTGCTGTGGTCAGTGGCGTTTGGCGACGCCACGAGAGAAAGGTTAATCATTCTCATTTGTGATTGCAAGCGTAACGAGAATCTTTTTTATTTGCACTCGTCAACTCACACCGAAGGCGTGCAGCAGCAACGGCAGGGTCGCCATCGCCAGTAGCGTCTGACCGGTGATCACGGCGGCCATCAGCTCGGCGTCGCCGCCCAGCTGACGGGCCAGACTGTAGGCGGAGGTGGCGGTCGGCAGCGCGGCGAACAGCAGTGCCACGTCGCGATCCGCGCCATGCAGACCGACGGCCCAGGCCAACGCCACCACGATCAATGGCGTCACGATCAGCTTGAGTCCACTCGATAGCCAGAATGCCTTGCCGCTGTGCCAGAGCGCCTGAGGCCGCAGGGCAACCCCCACTGCCACCAGCCCCAGCGGCAGCGCGGCGTTGCCGAGCAGGCTGATGGCCTCGAAGCTCCAGCCGGGCAGGCCGACGTCGCCAAGATTCAAGGCGACGCCCAGCAGGCAGGCGAGAATCAACGGATTGCGCAGCAGCGCCAGGGCGCTCTGGCGCAGACTGGCGCTACCCAGCGTGCCGGAGGCGATGAACGCCAGCACGCAGAGGATGTTGGCCGTGGGGACCATCAGCGCGACGGCGACGGCCGCTACCGTGGTGCCGGCCGCACCGTGCAGGGCCGTGGCACCGGCGACGCCGACATAGGTATTGAAGCGCACCACGCCCTGGAAGGCGGAAGTGAAGGCGGCCGGCGCCAGCTGGAGGCGATGCCGCATCAGCCACAGTCCCAGACCCATCATCGTCATGGTGCCGACCAGCGTCACCCCGAGCCGGATGACCGGGACCTGGCTGACGTCGGCGGTGGCCAGTGTCGCCACCAGCATCGCAGGGAACAGCAGGTAGTAGATGAAGCGCTCGAGCCGTGGCCAGAAATCGCCGCCCGGAAAACGTGCCCAACCCAGCCCCGCACCGAGTAAAATCAACAGAAATAGCGGGCCCAGGGCGTTCGCGATGTCGCTCATGTGTCATCCTTGTCGAGCGCTTCGGTGATGTAGCGCCGGTGATGGCCAGTCTATCGACTAATGCCCAACGCTTGGAGTCTCTGAAAGTCCATGGCTGCCTACGAAGAGGAAACCACCCGACCCCGCATGCTCAATCTGCTGATCGGGGTCACCCTGATGACGATCGTCATCGCGCTCTGGTATCTACTCGATTACTACTATCTGCGGGAGTCGACCCGCGACGTGACCTGGTATCCGCCGGCACAGGGCTGCGTATTGCTGGAGGGCGGGTGCCACGCCAACCTGGGGATCGACTCGTCGGTGGCGTTCGCGCTGCAGGAGGCGCATGACGAGGCCGGCACGCTGACGTTCGAGGCCCGTGTCCAGGGCCGCTCGCCGCAGTCGGTGACGGTCCAGTTCATTGGCCGCGACATGAACGTGCATTCACGTCGTCTCGCGCTGCAGTCGCAGGGGAATGGGCTGTTCGTCGGAGAGGGGAACCTGGGGCTGTGCAGCGCGCATGTGGACGCCTGGCGGGCCCAGGTGGTCGTGCTCAGTGACCACGGCCTGAAAGGGAGCTGGTTCGATTTCGACAGCCATGACCTGGGCAGCGGGACGATGGGGCGTAAAGACAAGCGCTGCCTGTAAACATCGACGCCGGCCTGGAAGGGCCGGCGTCGGGGAGGACGTGCGGTACGCGGTACAGCGTCTAGCTGTCGTCGTTGTCACCGTCGTCGCTGCTGCCGTCGTCGGCGGCATCGTCAGGATTGATCGCGAGCAGTTCGACCTTGAACTGCAGGGCCTGGTTGGGGCCGATGGGGCCGCCGGTGCCGGCCGGGCCGTACGCCAGGTCGGAGGGAACTGTGATTTCCCAGGTATCGCCGACGTGCATCATCGTCAGCGCTTCCTGCCAGCCCGGAATGACCTGGTCGACCTTGAACGAGATCGGCTCGCCGCGCTTGTAGGAGCTGTCGAACACGGTACCGTCCGGCAGGGTGCCCTCGTAGTTGACGCGGACGGTATCGTCGGCGCTCGGGGATTCGCCGTCACCGGACTCGAGAACCTTGTACTGCAGGCCGGAATCGGTGGTCTTGACGCCATCCTTCTTGGCGTTTTCCGCGAGGAAGGCTTCGCTCTTCTTGCGGTTCTCGTCGGCGACTTTCTTCTGCTCGGCCTTCTGTTCGGCCACTTTCTTCTGCTGATACTGGGTCAGCGTGGTGCTGATCTCGTCCTGGCTCATCTGCAGATCGTCGTCGCCATAGACATCCTTGATCGCCGCCGCGAACGCGTCGACGTCGAGATCCTTGATGTCCTTGGACAGGCCCTGACCGAGTGTGGCGCCGATGCTGTAGCTGAGTTTCGCCTGATCGCTGTCGAGATCGACCTTGTCCTGGGCGAGAGCCGTTAGCGGCAGCGTCATGATGCTGCCGAGGGCGACGGCGGTTACCAAACGTTTCATGCAAACTCCTTGGGTCAGGATTGAAACCGATGCTGGCCAGTGTGCGAAAGAAGCCTCAAACACCGGTGGGTGGTCGTGATGTGACTCTAACAGGTGGATTTTGGTTCCGCATCCGGGGCATCGATTATCCAGCGCGCCAGCAGACGACGTAACGGCGGGTAATCCTCGGAGGGCACCTCGCGCAGCATCCGACAACTGTCCAGCGCCTGTTCGATGGCCGCAGCCGTCATGGCCTCGAGGGCTGGCAAGGCGGCCAGCCGCGCCAGCATTTCACGCTCGGCCTGCAGTTCCGCCTGCTTGAGAGTCTGGCGCAGCGGCTCCAGTCGGGGGTGGCGCGACACCTCGGCTTTCAGCGCCCGGCGGCGACTGCGCAGCGGCACGGTCATTTCCTGTTGCCAGCGCCTCGCCGCGGCCAGGGCCTGGCCGGCCTCGGGATCGGGGCGCAGATGGCGTTCGCTCAGCCAGGCGACCCACAGCAGTTCGCAGATATCCCAGCCATGATCATCCTGGAGCCTCAGGCATTCGGCTTCGACGCCGGGGCGGGCGTAGCGGTTCAGGGCGTAGGTCCAGAGCGAACCGGATAGATCGTCGGCGGGCATGGCACTCCATACCGATGGCGGATGGCTGGTAGAATGAGCGCCCATTCGACGCGCCCTGGAGCCCGGCATGATCGCATTTCGCCAACTCGCCCTGCAACGCGGCACCCGACGGCTGTTCGAGGGCGCCGACCTGGTGCTGCACGAGGGCCAGAAGGTCGGCATCGTCGGTGCCAACGGTGCCGGCAAATCGAGCCTGTTCGCGCTGATCCGGGGGGAGCTGGGCGCGGATGCCGGCAGCGTCGAGATTGCCGGTGGCAAGCGCATCGCCCACATGGCTCAGGAGGTCTCGGCCATCGAGCGGCCGCTGGTGGAGTTCGTGCTCGACGGCGACGTGACCCTGCGCGAGACGGAAGCGGCACTGGCCGAGGCCCAGGCCAGCGGCGACGTGCAGCGCGAGGCGTCGCTGCATGGTCAGATCGAGGCCCTCGACGGCTATACCGCCCGGTCCCGGGCCGAGCAGCTGCTGGCCGGCCTGGGATTCGCGCAGGAGGATCTCTATCGCCCGCTGGCGGCGTTCTCCGGTGGCTGGCGGATGCGCGTCGGCCTGGCCCGGACGCTGTTCACCCCCTCCGAGATCCTGCTGCTGGACGAGCCGACCAACCACCTGGACCTGGATGCGCTGCTATGGCTCGAGCAGTGGCTGACGCGTTACCCCGGCACGCTGATGCTGATCTCCCACGATCGCGATTTTCTCGACGCGGTCTGTGACCACATCCTGCATATCGACCAGGCGCAACTGATGCTCTACCGCGGCCATTACAGCGCCTTCGAGCGCGCCCGTGCCGAGCGGCTGGCGCAGCAGCAGGCGGCGTTCGAGAAGCAGCAGGCCCGACGCGCCGAGATCGAGAGCTTCGTCGAGCGCTTCCGGGCCAAGGCGACCAAGGCGCGCCAGGCCCAGAGCCGCCTGAAAATGCTCGAGCGGATGGAAAACATCGCCGCCGCCCGCGCCGACTCCCCGTTTCGCTTTCGGCTGCCCTGCGCGGACAAGACCTCCACGCCGCTGCTGTCGTTGGATCGGGCAGCGCTGGGCTATGCCGACCGTACGATTCTCGAGGAAGTGAAAGTGTCGATCCTGCCCGGCGAGCGCATCGGCTTGCTGGGGCCCAATGGCGCGGGCAAGTCGACGCTGATCAAGACCCTGATCGGCGACCTGCCGCCGCTCGCTGGCACGCGCGTTCCAGGGGACAACCTGGTGGTCGGCTATTACGCCCAGCATCAGCTCGAGCATCTGGATGTGACCGCCACGCCGTTCATGCACGTGCAGCGACTCTCGCCGACGGCCGGCGATCTCTCGATCCGCAACTTCCTGGGCGGTTTCGGCTTCCGCGGCGACGACGTCTTTGGTGACGTCTCGCGCTTCTCCGGTGGCGAGAAGGCGCGGCTGGCACTGGCGCTGGTGGCGTGGGAAAAGCCCAACCTGCTGCTGCTGGACGAGCCCACCAACCATCTCGACCTGGACATGCGCGAGGCGTTGGCCGAGGCGCTGGCGGAGTACGAGGGCGCGGTGATCATCGTCTCCCACGATCGCCATCTGCTGCGGGCCAGCGTCGACACCTTCTGGCGTGTGGACGACGGGCGGGTCGAGCCCTTCGACGGCGATCTCGACGACTATCATCAGTGGCTGAAGTCCCGCGAGACGGAGCGCCGGCGCGACCTGAAGCAGGAGGCGCGCCAGGAGAAAGGCGCGGCGGACGGCGGTGATCGCAAGGCGGTGCGACGGGCGGCCGCAGAACGCCGCGAGCAGATGAAACCGCTGCGCAGGCAGCGCGATGCGGCGGAAAAGAAGCTCGACAGGGCCCAGGGTGCGCTTTCCGCGATCGAGGCTCAACTGGCGGATCCGGACATCTATGACGCCGGGCGCAAGGACGAACTGACACGGCTGGTGCGGGAACAGGGCGAGCGTCAGGCCGAAGTGGAACAACTCGAGAGCGAGTGGATGGCGGCGGAAGAGGCGCTGGAAGCGCTGGAGGCGGAGCTGATGCAGGCGGAGTCCTGAGCCGGTCTTGACGCCTCTCCCGAGCGTCTACACTGAGACGGAACGTCGTACTCAAGGAGAGAGTCCATGCCTTACGATTCCCGTGACGATATCCCCGACAGCGCGCGCAAGGTGCTGCCGCCACACGCCCGCACGATCTACAAGGAGGCGTTCAACGACGCCTGGGAAGAGTACAAGAACCCCGAGGATCGACGCGGCGACAGTTCGCGCGAAGAGGTCGCCCACGCCGTGGCCTGGAAGGCCGTCGAAGCGAAATACGCGAAGGGCGACGACGGCAACTGGCATCCGAAGGCTTGAGCTACGAGCTACGAGCTACGAGCTACGAGCTACGAGCTAAGAGCTAAGAGCTAAGAGCTAAGAGCTAAGAGCTAAGAGCTAAGAGCTA
>NZ_CEXLVS010000047.1:0-20608 GCF_982684285.1 Salinicola sp.
TCATCCGCCTGCGCAAGAAGCACCTGACCGAAAACGAGCGCAAGCGGGCCGGCAAGAAAGGCTGATCGCCCCGCGATCCACCGCTGCCGTCAAATCGCTGTTGCCACACCGACGACACCCGCCCTCCGGCGGGTGTCGTCGTTTGTGCTGGCGTAGCGTTGATCAAGAAAAACTACTCATGCCAATCGACGGCTGTACAATCGGCAACATCGCGGCTACAAGACACCACCGCCCCGTCTCGCCACCCATGGCCCGACCGATCGAGACGACGCCGGAATCGCGGTAGACAGAGGCAGGCGCGCCACCCCAACGGCGCACCAGGGGACAATATCAATAAACGCTCGGGGGAAGACGCGATGACGCCGATCATCGATGTCCGCAACATTCGCAAGTCGTTCGGCGGCCTGACGGTCATCGACGACTGCTCCATTCAGGTCGCCAAAGGCTCCATCACCGGGATGATCGGCCCCAACGGCGCCGGCAAATCCACGCTGTTCAACATCATCGCCGGCAGCCTCGCGCCCGACAGCGGCGAGGTCCTGCTCAACGGCCAGGCGATCACGCATCTCTCCGCCAACCAGCGCTTCCACCGCGGGCTGCTGCGCACCTTCCAGATTGCCCACGAGTTCAGCCACCTGACCTCGCTGGAGAACCTGATGATGGTGCCGCCGCGCCAGGAGGGCGAGAACCTGTTCAGCACCTGGCTGAAGCCGGGAGAAGTGGGGCGCCAGGAGGCCGAGGTCCGCCGTCGCGCTCTCGAGGTGCTCGACTTCGTCGGCCTGTCCCATGTCCGCAACGAGCTGGCCGGCAACCTCTCCGGCGGCCAGAAGAAGCTGCTCGAGCTCGGCCGCACCATGATGACCGATGCCGAGGTGGTGCTGCTCGACGAGATCGCCGCCGGGGTCAACCGCACGTTGCTCGGCGATCTGATGGGCAATATCGAGCGGCTCAACCGCGAGCTGGGCTATACCTTCCTGGTCATCGAACACGACATGGACATGATCGGCCGCCTGTGCGATCCGGTGATCGTGCTGGCCCAGGGGCAGGTGATGATGGAAGGCTCGATCGGCGAGATCCAGAACAATCCGGAAGTGATCGAAGCCTATTTCGGTTCCGAAACCGCCTAGGGTTCCGAAACCGCCCAGGGCTCCGAAACCACCCAGGGCTCCGAAACCACCCAGGGCTCCGAAACCACCCAGGGTTACAACGCCTCCGAACGTGAGACACGACGGCAACCCATCGCCAAGCAATAACAAAGAGCACTCAATGCCATTACTCGAAGCAGTTGACGTTCATGGCGGCTACGGCGGCATGAACATTCTCAACGGCGTCAACATGACGATCGAGGCCGACGAAATCGGCGTCATCGTCGGCCCCAACGGCGCCGGTAAATCGACCATGCTCAAGGCGGTCTTCGGCCTGCTGACGATCACCCAGGGCGAGATTCGGCTGCGCGGCAAGCCGATCACCAATCTTTCACCGCACAAGCTGGTGGAGATGGGCATGGGGTTCGTGCCCCAGGAGAAGAACATCTTCCCGAGCCTCTCCGTGGAGGAGAACCTGGAGATGGGCGCGTTTCTCAAACCCGCCACCGTCTCGCGGCTCAAGGCGCAGATCTACGAATTCTTCCCCCCGCTACTGGAGAAGCGCCGCCAGCCGGCCGGCGAGCTCTCCGGCGGCCAGCGCCAGATGGTGGCCATGGGCCGGGCGCTGATGAACGAACCCAGCGTGCTGCTGCTCGACGAACCCACCGCCGGACTCTCGCCACGCTACATGAACGAGATCTTCGAGCGGGTGAAGACCATCAATGCCGCCGGCGTCGGCGTGCTGATGGTCGAGCAGAACGCCAAGCAGGCACTGCGCATCGCCCACAAGGGCTTCGTGCTCGCGGCCGGCCAGAACCGATTCAGCGATACCGGCGAAGCGCTCCTCAACGACCCTCAGGTGGCCAAGAGCTTCCTCGGTGGTTGATGTCCATCGTCCCGCTGGCGAGCCCCGGCTTGCCAGCGCCCGTATTCAAACCGAGACGTTTCCGTTAAAGAGAGCTGGTCGTGAATGAGCTGATCTACTTCTTCAACTACGTGGTGGTGGCCGGCAGCGTCACCGGCTGCATCTACGCCATCGGTGCCGTCGGCGTGACGCTGATCTACAGCATCCTGCGCTTCGCCCACTTCGCCCATGCCGACATGATGACGCTCGGCACCCTCGCCGTGCTGCTGCTGACGCTGGCCTTTCCCCACGCCGGAGATCCCCTCGGGCTGCCCACCGCGATCGTCATGCTGCCGGTGGCGATGGCGTTCACCTCGCTGGTGGCCGTGGGCATCGATCGCGCCTTCTACCAGCCGCTGCGGAGCCATGGCGTCAAACCGATCGTGATGGTGATCGCCTCGCTGGGCGTCACGCTGATGCTGCAGGGTCTGATCCGGCTGTTCGCCGGCACCGGTTCGCAGAACCTCTACGTCGATGCGCGCAAGGAGATCTTTCGTATCGACGTGCCGGGCGTGACTCGGCCGATCATCCTCACCGAGCCGCAGGTCATCCTGTTCGTGCTCACCATCGTCGCCGTGGTCGGGCTGCACCTGTTCCTGACTCGGGCGCGGCTGGGCAAGGCGATGCGGGCGATGTCGGACAACCCCGATCTGGCGCGCGCCTCCGGCATCAATACCAGGCTGATCATCACCCTGACCTGGATCATTGCCGGGTCGCTGGCCACCATCGCCGGTACGCTGCTGTCGCTGGATGTCGCCTTCAAGCCCGACCTCAGCTTCTTCCTGCTGCTGCCGATCTTCGCCGCCGCCATCGTCGGCGGCGTCGGCCATCCCTACGGCGCCATCGCCGGCGGTTTCCTGGTCGGCTTCGCCGAGACGTTGGCGGTCTTCAACTGGTCGGTACTGCTCAGGCCGCTGCGGGACAGCCTGCCGACCTGGCTGGAACTGCCCAACAATCTGGCGCTGGTGGGTACCGAATACAAGATCGTGGTGCCCTTCTTCATTCTGGTGGCGGTGCTGATCTGGCGCCCGACCGGCATCTTCAAAGGGAAGGTGATCTGATGACTGCCCCCTCACCGCAACGCCCCGCTTCCCCCACGACCTCCACCCGTCGCGCGCTCCCCATCCGCGAACTGGCGCTGTTCGGCGGCCTGGCCCTCGTGGTTCTCAGCGTCTTCGCGACCATGGGCCCGGCCTACTCCACCCGCATGCTGGTGGAGGCCTCCTGCTACGCGATCCTGGCTCTCGGCCTGACCATCCAGTGGGGCTACGCCGGCCAGTTCAATGCCGGCATCATGGGCTTCGTCGCGCTGGGCGGTTTCTCGGCGACCTTCTTCAGCATCCCGGTCAACCATGCGTTCTGGGCCAGCGACCTTCCCGGCCGGCTGGGCTGGGTGCTGCTGGCGATGGTCGTGGTCACCGCGATCGTGTTCGGCATCAGCCGGCTCGACCGCATCGGCGTGCCCAAGCTGCTGCGCACGACCCTCGCCATCGTCGCCGGGCTCATCGGCTACCTGGTCGTGATCAGCTGGTTGCGTAGCGTCACCGGCGATATCGAGTCCCAGGTGGAGTTCATCGGCGGGCTGGGGCTGCCGGTGTGGCTGGGCTGGATCGTGGGCGGCGCCCTGGCCGGCGGTGTCGGCTATTTCATCGGCCATATCTGCCTCGGCCTGCGCAGCGACTATCTGGTCATCGCCACACTGGGGATCGCCGAGATCATCAAGGCGTTCCTCAAGAACTCGGACTGGCTCACCCGCGGCACCGCGACCATCTCGCCCCTGCCCTGGCCGGTACCGGACCCCGGCCAGGTCGGCTTCCTGACCGCCCGTTCGCTCTACCTGTCGGTGACCGTGGTCATGATCGCGGTGATCTTCTTCCTCCTCCATCGCGCCTATCACGCCCCCTGGGGCCGCATGATCCGCGCCATCCGCGACAACGAGGTTTCCGCCGCGGCCATGGGCAAATCGATCAATCGTCGCCGTCAGGAGATCTTCGTCTTCGGCTGTATCCTGATGGGGATCGGTGGCGCGGTGCTCACCAGCTTCAATGGGTTGTTCGATCCGCAGGGCTACCTGCCGCTCAACCACACCTTCCTGGTGCTGGTGATGGTGATCCTCGGCGGCCCGGGCAACAACCTGGGCACGCTGTTCGGCGCGGTGCTGGTCTACGTGATCTGGATCATGTCGGGGCCGATGGCACTGGCCGTGATGCACGCCATCGTCGCACTGGGCTCGCACTGGTTCGACTGGCAACCGGGGAATCTCGACAGCCGCGCCCTGCAGGCGAGGGTGTTCGTGATCGGGCTGCTGATCCTGCTGGTGCTGCGCTTCGCCCCGCGCGGGCTGATCCCTGAGAAGGTCGCGCATCACGATTGAACGATTCCACGAAACCTGAAACGCAAAACCCCGAGCCTGAGCTCGGGGTTTTGCGTTCTGGAACGCCAGCGAAGGTTATTCGTCGATCGCCCCCTTGGTAACAAATTTGCCATCCTCGACCGCCATTTCGACCACGATACCCGGCACGTCGCCGTTGTCGTCGAACTCCGCGCTGCCGGAGGCGCCTTCGTAGTTGATCTCCTTGCCTTCACCGATCAGCCTCTTGGCCTTTTCCCACTCTCCCGGCAGGATCGTCTCGCCCGGCGCCGTGGCAACGTCACGCAGCGCCTTGGACAGGCCCTCGCGATCCGCGCTGCCGTTCTTCTCGATGGCGAGCGCCAGCAGGAACGCGGCATCGTAGGACTGCGCCGCGAACACCGCGCTGGGGTCGATCCCGGCTTTCTCCGCCAGGTCGTTGAAGATGTCCGAGCCGGGCACGTCCGGCGATCCCGGACGCGTCGCGATCATGCCCTCGAGCACGTCGGCGCCCACGGCGTCGACCAGCGCGTTCCCGACCATGCCATCGCCGCCGGCATACTGGGTGAAGGCGCCGCTCTCGTAGGCCTGGCGCAGGATCGTCTGACCGGAAGTATCGGCGTAGGCCAGTACCACCAGCGTCTGCGAACCGCCGGAGGAGAGCTTGCCGATCTCCGACCGGTAGTCCGCCCGGTTGTCCTCATGGGCCAGGTTGGCGGAGATCGAACCGCCTTCCGCCTCGAACGTCTTGGTGAACGCGTCGTCCAGGCCCTGGCCATAGTCGTTGTTGACGTAGGTCACCGCGACGTCCTCGATCCCCTTGGAGAGCAGCAGCTTGGCCAGCTGTTCACCCTGGAAGGCGTCGGAAGGCACGGTACGGAAGACCAGATCGTTGTCATCGAGATCCGTCACCGCCGGTGCCGTGGAAGCTGGCGATACCATCACCACACCGCCAGGAATCGCGGCGTTGTTGGCCGCGGCGATGGTGGCACCGGTACACAGCGCACCCACGATCGCGGTCACCTGCTCGCTGTTGACCAGCCGGTCGGCGGCGTTGGAAGCGGCCGAGGCATCCGAACAGGTGGTGTCACCCGAGGGCATGACCATCTTCTCACCATCCAGCAGGCCGCCCTGGTCGTTGACCTCCTGCACCGCGAGTTTGGCGCCATCGAAGATCGGCGGCGTCAGGCTTTCGATACCGCCGGTGAAGCCCCCCAGAAATCCCACTTTGACATCCGCCTGCGCGACACCGGCGCATGCCGGGGTTGCCGCAATGGCGAGTGCAAGTACTGTCTTCTTCATCGCTGTTGTCGCTCTTTGTTGGGTTGCGAAAGACCACATTCACTCTGCTGGCAAGCCGCCCAAAAGACAAGCGTCCGTAACCGTTCGTGTCTTCACCTTTCGGCGTGCCCGGGCGACCCGATCATAGCGCGGCCTCGCTCTCCCCAAGCCCAGGGGAAACCCGCCATGCCGGCGGCAAATCAATCGATTAGAGGCGACGTCGATTAGGGACTACGCTGAAACCGCGATAACGCCAACGGCAAGGAGAACGCCATGCACAAGCATATCGAGTGGGATGCGCCGGGCGGCGCCAGCGTCGACGCCCATTACGCCAAGGACGAACAGCATCGTGTCACCCCGCAACCGGGGATGATGCTGACTGCGCGCTACCACGGCGCCACGGTGCGCGTTCAGGTCGAGGCCTACAAGGATGGTGTCAGCATCGGCAAGGTCGCGGCACTGATCGGCGACGACGGGGAGCGTCACGACAGCCACGGAGACCTCGCCAAGGGCGACATGGTCCGCCTGCCCGATGACAAGCGCGCTTTCCAGGCGCCCGAGGACGACGAGGACTGATCGCAGGGCAGTGGATACACAGGCATAAAAAGCCCCGGGCTAGGGGGTGGACCGGGGAAGTTGGAGGTACTGGAAGGTCGCGGGACCCGAAGCAGTGCCTACCGTTTCGTTGCGCCCGTCAGCACGGGCGCAACGCAGGGATATCGTATGTCGTCGGTATCAATCGAGGCTGGCAAAGGACATTTCCACGTTGCCACGCTCGCTATTACCGCCCCCATTCACATTCTGCAGCGCCTGGGCAGCGGCCGTGCTCTGGCCTTGGCCTACCAGGCTATCGTTGCCGCCCGCGATGTCGGTTGCCCGCTGGGTAGTGGCAGCGACATAGGCCAGGGAATGACCGGCCGCGGTGCTGTGGCCACCGCTGACGGTGTTGATCCGATATTCGCTCGGCAGCAACTGGTACTGGGAAGTCGCCTGGGTATTGAGGGCTTCATGTTGCTGAGCGAAAGCACGTTGTTCCATGACGCTGTTGGCCTGAGCGGCGGCAGGGAGTGCAACGGCAAGTGCGATGGCGGCGAGAATGCGAGTTTTCATGGTGAACCTCCAATCTTCTTCGTTTGCGTGGTCGGCCTCGTGGCCTGACCGTTGAAGAGATTATGGAGGCCAGTTCATTAGGTTGCTAATCAGTTGGTTTGAAGTCGTCTATCACCGGGATTGATAGAGAAATATTCGACTACTCGCCACCCGAAGGGCTGCCCTGCCACACTGACAACCGGCTACCATGACGGAGCCAGCCGGCGTTATGGGAAACAGGGGAAAACGAATGGGACAGGCACGGAGCGCGATCATTCTAGGCGGGTTGCTGGCCATCGGCATGATCTGGGGCGGAAGCTACATCGATGACGCCGCCGAAACCTGGCGTGACGCCGGTCGCAGCGTCACGGTCAAGGGCCTGTCGGAGCGCGAAGTGCCGGCGGACATGGCACTCTGGCCGCTGCACTACACCGTCACCGCCAACGAACTGGAAACGCTGCAGCAGGAGTTGACGACGCAGGAGAGCCGCATTCGCGAGTTTCTCACCCAGCGAGGCTTCGAGGCCGGCAATATCACCGTGACCTCGCCCCAGGTGACCGACCGATTCGCCAACCTCTACGGCGCCGACCGGCCCGACGAGCGCTACCAGGCCGAAGCCACGGTGCTGCTGCGCACGCCGGCGGTGGGCAGCGTCAAGAAAGCGATGCCACAGACCGGAGAACTGGTCCGTGCCGGCGTCGTGCTGTCACCCAACTACGACTACCGCACCGAATTCCTGTTCACCGGCCTCAATGACATCAAGCCGGAGATGGTCGCCGAAGCCACCAAGGATGCCCGCGGCGTCGCCCAGCAATTCGCCAGAGACTCAGGCAGTCGCGTCGGCGAGATCCGCAGCGCCAACCAGGGCTACTTCTCGATCGAGGATGTCGACAGCTACACCCCCGACATCAAGCGGGTACGGGTGGTGACGACGATCGACTACGCGCTGGAGGAGTGATACCTCACCCAACGGTTTCCTACCCCGGTCGATGCCGTTATGGGGTGCCTGGGTGGCGGGCGCGTCTGCATAAAGCACACTCCAACGCCGCGACGGATCTCCGCGCCTGCGGGAAGAAACGGGACTCGCCGCTCTAGCGAGCCTGATCGAACTCCGGTTGATCCCCGCGCCTGCGGGGAACGGTAATCGGCATCATGCGGGCGGACTCCCCGCGGCGGTTGATCCCCGCGCCTGCGGGGAACGGAGCCTGTCCCTCGTGGTGATCGCTCCCATCGGCGGTTGATCCCCGCGCATGCGGGGAACGGTCTCGGACGGTGATCCCGAACGGGGCAGCGATCGGTTGATCCCCGCGCATGCGGGGAACGGGCGGTGCCGGTCAGAGAGCCGGTCGATGGATCCGGTTGATCCCCGCGCATGCGGGGAACGGCTTGATTTCGGCCATGGCGTCGTAGCCGAAACCGGTTGATCCCCGCGCATGCGGGGAACGGGAAACGATGGGTTGTGGCTCGCGCCGATCAGCCGGTTGATCCCCGCGCATGCGGGGAACGGATGGCCATGATCAGCGCGACGGCGCCGTCGATCGGTTGATCCCCGCGCATGCGGGGAACGGGGCGTTTGGATGAATTCCGGCCCCTTCGGCGGCGGTTGATCCCCGCGCATGCGGGGAACGGGTCTGCGCCTCAATACCGGCATCGCGCAGCGCCGGTTGATCCCCGCGCATGCGGGGAACGGATCCTGCTTGACCAGACGGTTGCCAAGGATACCGGTTGATCCCCGCGCATGCGGGGAACGGACGGGGGAAGAAGATCCCGAGACGCCCCAGGACGGTTGATCCCCGCGCATGCGGGGAACGGGCGGCTCCGGCCAGAGAATCTACCGCCTGCGGCGGTTGATCCCCGCGCATGCGGGGAACGGTCGAGAATTTCCATGTGCGGACAGTCGGGCAGCGGTTGATCCCCGCGCATGCGGGGAACGGGATCATTTCGAAAAGGGAGACGGCGCCGTCGACGGTTGATCCCCGCGCATGCGGGGAACGGGCGAGAGCGTCGAGCACAGCGGGCGCGAATGGCGGTTGATCCCCGCGCATGCGGGGAACGGTTGGCGCAGCAATATGCCAAGGGCGGCGTTGACGGTTGATCCCCGCGCATGCGGGGAACGGCAAGCCAACTTCCAGGCGCCGCGTATCGGCGACGGTTGATCCCCGCGCATGCGGGGAACGGAGCGAGATCCTGGCGAAGAAGGGTTATCACGGCGGTTGATCCCCGCGCATGCGGGGAACGGTCAGACAAGGCGAGGCATAGGGCAATATCATGCGGTTGATCCCCGCGCATGCGGGGAACGGGGGATGCAGATCATCGGGCGGGTAACGAATGCCGGTTGATCCCCGCGCATGCGGGGAACGGACGTAGTCCAGGGATCTCCCGAATGGGGCAAGCGGTTGATCCCCGCGCATGCGGGAAACGGTGGTACGCCGAACGCATCGCGATGTACGAGGACGGTTGATCCCCGCGCATGCGGGAAACGGTTGGGGGCGTTGCTGCTGACGATCTCGTAGGACGGTTGATCCCCGCGCATGCGGGAAACGGCAGTCGAGCCCCTCGTTGCGCTTGCCGGACTTCGGTTGATCCCCGCGCATGCGGGAAACGGTCTAATCATAGACGCTTGTTTATAAAGAACAAAATCGCCGGGGAAATTTCCACCAGCGATTTTGCTTAAAACTTAATCGCTCCAAATTATTAAAGAGCCTTTAAAATCAGTCAATTATCTTGAGGCGGTAAAAACCGCACCAGCCTCAATCCATCATGATCGATAGGGACACGACGGTTGTCGCCATAGGTTTGGAACTCGAATCCGGATTCGTGATTGCTGGCCCAGGCCATGGCAACGTTGCCGCCTTCCTCGGCCAGGGCTTCTATCTGTTCCCATATCATTTCGCGAATGCGTTTACTGACATCGCCGACGTAAACCCCCGCCCTGATTTCCAGCAACCAAACAGCCAATCGGCCTCTAAGCCTAGGAGGAACGGCTTCGGTCACGACTACCAGCATTGCCATATCATTGACTCCGATGCCCGGCATCGCCGACGGATTCCGGCTCCGGAATCGCCGGCGGGACCGCATCCGGCGGCGGAGGCGGAGGCTCGATCTCTCCAGCGGCCAATACGTCTTCGACCATGGGGATCAACCGCTGCAATAAGCGGGTTTGCTTGAAGGCATCGCGACACGCAATGCGCACCTCTCGCTCTGGCATCGGCGGATTGCGGGCCGCTACGCGAAACGCGGCCGGCACCACCGTCTCGAATTTAACGATATCGGCGATGTCGTAAACGAAGCTCAGGGGTTTGCCGGTATGCAGAAAGCCCATCGCCGGCGCATAACCGGCTGCCAGGATCGCGGCTTCCGTGATGCCGTAAAGACAGGCGGTCGCGGCCGAGAGGCACTGGTTGGCCACATCGGAAGCATCCCATTGAGTCGGGTCATAGCGACGCCCGTGCCACTTGACGCCATATTGCTTGGCAAGAAGCTGGTATGTCTTGCGTACCCGAGCCCCTTCCATACCTCGCAATTGATCGACGCTACGCCGCGAGGGCGGCTCTTCACCGAAACGAAGCTCGAACATCTTGCGCACGACCTTCAGCCGCAGTTTTTCATCCAGTGCCAACTGCGCTTGATAGAGCAGCTTGTCCGAACGCGAGCCGCCAGGCTGCCCGGCACTATATAGGCGCACGCCGGCATCACCGACCCAGATAAGTAAGGTTCCAACCGTCGCCGCCAACTTAACCGCCGCGTGCGAGACCCGAGTGCCTGGCTCGAGCAACAAGCACGCAACAGAACCCACGGGAATATGCATGCGCTCGCCATTCACGTCATCGATAACGACGAAGGCACCATCACGCACATCGATCTGCCCCATTCCGACGAAGATCATCGACATGCGATCCTTGATCGGTATGGGCTTGAGGGGAATGAAGCTCATGAGCAGTCCTATAGCCGGCGCAACATCAGCAACCCACAGCCGAACGCTTTCGAACGGCCAATACCCTGGGAGAGCTTCTCGATCAGCAGCCCAGGGTCGGTGACCTCCAGCAGGCCTTCGTAGTCGACGCTAGAAAAGCGGATCGGGTCACGGCGATCGAATTTCTTCAGTTCATGTTGGCGATAGGCGCTCACCTCCGGTGCCATCGGCAGTTCAAACCCGAAGCGCGGCGCGCGTTCAGCCAACCAGTCACGTGCGGCGGTCTCCATTGCATCAACGCATGCCTGGCTCGTTCGCTCACCAGGAGAAAAGGGCTTTCTGGCATTCATCAGCACATCAGCGCGATGCGATCGTTGTCCTTCGCCCGCAGGCTTGGCAACCGTAGGATTGGCACGCAGGCGAAAGGCGAGGTGCTCGCCTTTGGCGAGTTGCGGTGCGAACGGCTTACATTGCACATCGAGACCGGCCACGGCTTCCGGTCGACGAGTCGAATAGACATAAAACCGCGGCAGTCCCTGACTTTTTCCGTTGGCCGCTTCCTCCATTTCCTGGCGGAAGAGAAAGGGTCGTTCGCCCTCTGACGTATCGGCAAACAGCGTCCAGAGCAGTTGGTGGGCCGTATAGGCCCCACCTTCCAGCACATCGAAAAGCTGTTCTCGGGTAAGGGCGTTGAGGTCGACTCTGACACTTGAAAGATACATTAGCTCTGTCCCTCCACCGACTCGATTCGGCGGTGCTCGAGACGCGCCCCGAACTGCCAGCGGCGGCGATGCAGCGGTTCATCCCAGGTCTCGCTGGACTCCGCCATGTCGGCGTTACCGTCTAGTGCATCTGCCTCGCCTTCCCAGGCATAGAGCACCTGACCGGGCAGCCTCAGCAAGCGTAGGTCTTGTGCCTCGTTTCCGATGAGCGGCAACCATGTCTTTTCAGGATCGGTTGCGCTGTCAAAGCCATGATCCAGCGCCCCGCGCCAGTGATCCGCCTCCACGATGGCGGGCGTGAGCGGTGCCGCCAGGGGGCATGCCTTACGGCCGAGATAGAGCGTGAAGCGGGGCCTCTCCAGCGCGCTCTTGAGTTCGTCCAGCGACCAGGCCGCGTCGGGCATCAGACGCAGCGCCACGACCCACAGGCCATCACAGCGATAGTCCCGGGAAGAGAGAATGGTATTGAGGGCATCCTTGGGCACCGAAAGTTCTTCACGCCGCGAACGGTAGTTCACCCTCGATTGTGAAGGCGGCACCTGAACGGTGTGGTAGTCGCGTAGCAGCCAGCCTGGAGAGCGCTGTTTGACCGCGATGCCGAGGCTTTGCCGAAGCTTTAGCTGCCCGTCTTCATCGTCGCGCCGGATGCCTAGTGCCGCGCCGATCAAGCCGAGGATGGCGCCGCGCCCGGGATACGTCGCGGTCGGCCGCGCCTCCCCTACCGCAGCTTCGCCCCAGCTCGCCATCGGCGCATAGAGGCGAAAGACCAGATGTTCCGTCATATCGCCTCCGCTTAGTCATCGCCCTTGAGGAAGGTCAGCAGGTCCTGCAGATTTCCCGTTTGGATGTCACCCTTCAGCGCAGGCTTTTCATAATCCGGCTCGGCAGAGAGAACAAAGCGACTGTCGGCGCCGGCACCATAAGCATCATCGAAAGCCTGAGCCTGGCGTTCCAATTTGCTGATGGCCTTGATCGCTTGTCCTTCACCATTGACCGGCTGCAGGAAGGAGGCCGACAACGAGCGCGGCTGCTGATCGCCTTTTTCTGCCAGCAGATAGCTGGCGTGGGCGCGAGAGCCGAAACTGTTCTGCTTGCCCTTGGGCGAAACCTTGACGGCGGATTCAACCAGCGCAGCAATGGCGCGATCGGCCAAGTCCGCATTGCCTTGCAGATTCTCGACCAGCAGATCGCGATCAATGCAGAGGTAGAGATAAAACAGCCCAGCGGCAAAACCGGCCTCACCGATATGCGCCGCGCCACGATCCTCATCGCCGGTATTGAGATCGTCGACTGCGGTGAAGTAGTCGTCCTCGACCTCGGCGGCGTGGACGGTAATGGCGTGCGCGACCTGGCAGGCAGCCTCGACGTTATAACTCGGTGCCGCGGCGAGCATGCGTCCGAACAGCGCCACATCGACAGCGGTGGGCCGGCGTGCGAGCAGGTCCTTGAGCTCATCATCGGTTGGTTCACGCTTTTCGGCACTGAGCTTGTCCGCCAGCGCCTCCAGCGCAGTGAGTTCTTCCGGCCCGACGTGGACCAGCTGCTCGATCTCGTACTCGTGCTTTTTCCCTTTCTCGACCTTGCGCAGCTTGCCGAACACCTCGGCGATCTTCTCGGCACTGGCATCCGCGATTTTATCTCCCGCTCCTGCGCTCATACGATCAAAAACGAGCTTGCCCAGGCGCTTGGTACGCGTGCCCTTGTGACCATCGACCGCCTCCTCGAAGAGCGTCGAGGTGCGCCAATTCCGCTTGAGACTCTGGGAGGAGACGCGCAAACGGCGCGCACCACCCATGAACGCTGTCTTGGGACGGCCCAGATCGTCGCGGTTGAGGTTGGAGGGCGGATAAGAAGTTAGTAGATGCAACTGAATGAAGTGGCTCATGAAAGGTCCCCTGCAATGGTAATGATGGGTAGTGGCCGATAGCGTTCTTGGTCGAAGAATCAGTCGCTCGTTGCCATTTTCTGAGCGCGCGCCTTGAAGTAGTCGTCACTCATCAAAAAGGCAAAGCGCTGGGTCGCTTCAGGGCGATACTGACCGCGCTGCTCGCGATGCCAGAGTGCCACCATATCGGCGAGGCGCACGACGCTGACACCAGTGCCGTCGGCGAGCTTCAATGCCCTTCTGAAGCGGCGGATCAGCTCTTCGGGCGTATGGCAGTCGAGCAGTTGCTGGAAGCGCAGATCACTCATGCGCGGGGTATCGCCGGTATTGGGCCGGTTTTCGCCCAACCGCTTCCCAAGTGGTGCATCGAAGGTCTCGGCGCGCAGTTCACTCACAATGGCGGCGATCACCGCCCAGGCTTCGAGGCGCCTATCACGCCATTGACTCGAGCCATCGCCAGGCATCTCTTTCCATACTCGCGCCTCGAGTGCCTGCCAGAGGTGGCGAAAAGCCTCGGTTAGCAGTACGGACTCGATGGCATCGCAACGGCGCAGCGCAGCACGCACCCCGCGCGGGTAAGGCCGGCGCTTGGTGTAGCGCTTGAGTTCCTGTTCGTCCATGACCAGCCGCTGCCACCACAAGCGCAGCTCGAAGGCCTCATTGTTATCCAGCGCATACAGATAACTTTCCACTGCGCTCTTCCCGGCCTCGCTCGCGTCTTCGGATACCGCATCCTGCTCGATCTCACTCATGCTGCGTTCCCCTTCCGATTGCCTTCGGACTGCGGCGCCTTCAATTCGAACCCGCCGACCTGGGCAAATGCCTGAACCGTCTTGCCGATCTTTTTGCCGCTACCATTCAGATAGTCCAGCAAATAGCGCCGCGCGCTCGTGATCCGCTCGAGCTGCTGCATCTTCATGCCTTCCAATGGTCCGCTGATGGCCTGGGCATCGAAGAGTCTCAGCGCCTCACGTTTGAGCGTCAGGTACCACTGCCGGTGGATCTCTGGGGACAGCGCCGGTGTACCCCCATCGTCGCGTAGCGTCTCGCTCATCTGGCGTAGTACATCGAAGAACGCGAGCTGGGTCGCCTCGAAAAACTGGGCATCGATCTGGCTCATATCGCCCTTGGCATCCTCGGGACGTTTGAACCAGGCCCGTTTGAGCTGATTACGCACCTGCCAGGCGACATCGCTGGCCAGGTCGGCGAAGCGCTTGACCCATTCGCGCAATATCTCCTGATGCGCTTCGGGTACACCGACCAGCGGCATTTCAACGCTGTACCAGCCACGAGGTTTCATGTTGTCCATATCGTAGCCGAACACCCATAGCCGGGCGTGCCGAAACATCGCGTCGAACGCCTCGCCGTCGTCCCGCGCGGCTTCGACCATGTGATACTTGTGCAGATGATGCGTCACGACTCTCGCTGGCATCGCGCCACTGCCCGCCTCGTCTTCCAGCACCAGCCCCGGCCAGTGGCGGTAACCCAGTCCGCCGGGCTGCCCCTTGCTGGAAAGTGGTAACTCGTCGGTTTTCTTGGGATTGAGACGGCGATACGGGGTCAGTGGATGACTCCAGGGGCCATCGTAGTTGGCACCCTGCTTTTTCGAACGCAGCCGACGCACTAGTCGCGAACACTCGCGACCACAGAGATCGCAACAACCCGACTCATCCTCGAACAGCAAACGGTAGCGGCGCGGCATCGACCACAGGGCGTGCAGGGGATGGACCTGATCGGGAAAAACCTCGGTGCCCTTCTTGTCGCTGACGCGAGTGTCGGTCATCCAGAAAAACAGGTCAGCGTCGTCGACCGTGGGCGGGCGCCATGTCTGCCCCGGCTGACCCACGGCATCGGCCGGCATGACGTTGGGCCAGAGGCGCTCCCATAGCGTTTTGGTCTCGTCTTCTGGCAGGATCAGCGTGGTCAGCGGCCCGCCGCCACGCAGGCCAACGCGGATGCCGGCGCCGCCGGCGGGCGCGTTGATCTGCATGGTATAGAGCGCCAGCGCCGCGCAGTCCGGGCATACGGCTTCGACCCGCCCGCGTTTGACGAAGAAATCGGTATTGTTCTTGATGCCGTTGGCGCCGGGAGAATCGATCAGCAGTCCGGCAACCGGGGCGTCCTTGACGTCCCCGAGCGGGTCGAGATCCTGCATGAAGCGCGGGCCCTCGCCGTCGAGTTCGAAGGCTCTCGAAAATGGCGCCAATGCCGCTTCCAACTCCTCGACGCTAGGCGGCGTCTGATAGCGATCCAACCAGGCATCGGTGTTCTTTGGCGTCATCGCCGTTTGCAGCAGTGCGATCAGAAACTGCCATGCGGCACCCTGGAAATCGGCACGGGGAAGGGCAAGGTCGAGGATATCGGGGTCGGCCAGAGCCGAAGGGGGGCGATAGAGAAGGCTTCCGTCTGATCTGCGGAAGGGTAACCAAGGATCAGTCAGGAGGTTCATGGGCATTCCAGGCTATTGCGGCTGATAGGACACACTCACACTAGCTTTCATAAAGAACCAGATCGTTACAATGGCTTTTCTCCTACAAATGGGCGTCACTTTCCGCTTTTTTTATCGTCGCGCCCCGTATAAACGGCTAAAGCCAGGACAGTTGTTGCAGTGAACTCCTTGTTCAGGGTTTAAGGTACTAACTTTAAAGCACCAGCCCACGCTGTAAGTCATCATGCTCGAAGGCGCTGGCCATACGCTCGATCTCGGCCGGACGTGCGCCAACGGCCCTGGCAGTGTTGCGCCAGGTTGCGGTTACTGACGCAACGTCCTTGATGATTCGCCGGGCGTTGGCCAGCGTAAGCCCAAAATAACCGGATGCCGCCTCCAGCAGATCGACCGAGCAGGTGCTCTCATCGAGATCGATGTTCGTGGTTAACACCCGCGCCTTGAGGTCACTGGGAACCGGGTTGAGGTCATAGGCCGGAGCGAGTGACCATCCAGCGTTCCCCAACCACAGAAAGCCGTGATTGCGCAGATGATCGTCGACATTGGAGATCATCACGCTGAAGACGACGCGCCGATACAGTGCGTGCGCGTCTTTCTTTCCTTGAGCGCCATGCGCGGTCAGAGCATCGACCATCTCGGGGTAGCTGCCAGGTTCGCCATCCCTGGCGCCCATCATTGCCATCGCGGAAAGAAACGGAATGCGGGTGGTGCCATCTCGATCGAACCGTCTCGACAGCATGACGGCCTGACCGCCCACGTCGACCAGTTCGTGCTGCGGCGTCACGATGCCGGCCTGGTTGGCCAAGCGGAGCGCGATTTCTTCCCAGGTCTCCACACTGTACTCGTCGGTATCCTTCGGGAACTTGGCGATCGAGAGGTGGCCGTACTGATCGATGACCGAGGCTTTCGGGCGGGCCCCTCCCAGGGACGAGCCGGGGGCAAAGATGAGCTGGAGGTCTTCATCCGTTTCCTCGTCACGCAAGACACGCCCCGTGACCTGAAGCAGTCGCCCTAGCTCGACGAGGGCAGGAACGCCAGCCTGAATCGGCGCCTGAAATGACGTCTCGCCCACTCGGCGAAAACGCAGGGCACCAAGCCGAGTCTCATCCGCCACTCCTAGCAGGTAATCACTCTCGGCAAGCGTTCGAACACTGCGACCTTCCCGCGCGGCACGCCGCCGCTCGGCACGTTGCATGAGACGGCGCCCCCAGGTGTCGGGCGCCGAGTCGCCAATCGAGCCGAAGCTGGTCATCCCTGCAGGTGGAGCGAAGGCTCCCCGTGTGAGTGCAAGGGCAGGCTCCAGTGAGAAGCGATCCGGCGACGCGAGCCATTCGGCCTCGTATTCGAAAAGAATCCTCTCCGTGCCACGCACGCGATTGCACCTGGCCAGACCGACTGGAAAGGTGCTCCCACCGAGGTCGATATGTACTTCGAACTCAGTCATTGTGCGAAGACCTCGGTAAGCGTTTCGATCCGACTCGCTTGGGCAGCTCGGCAATGGCAAGCGCCTGGCCAACGCTGTCATTGCCAATGTCGGCAATATCCGCGAGTCCATCGAGAAGGCCGAGCGCCTGAAGCACGCTCGCATAGATGCCGATACCGACGCTGGCGTCGCCGGCCTCGATTCTCTGCAGGGTCGAGCGCGATGTGAAGGCGCGCTCCGCAACGACTGCCATGGTAAGCCGGCGCCGACGTCGCGCATCGTGAATGTCGGCCCCGAGCTTGCGCAGCGCGCGACGTACCGCTGCCGGCGGGTTGTGTGGAGTTGCCATATGACACCTTCATGCTACATACCAAGCCATTATGTAGCACGAAGATCACATCACCGCCAGTTTCATAACCCGCAACAATCAACACTTTTGCTCGGGTCGAGCCAATTCCACGCCCCACTGGCTATCGTAGCGGCAATCGTCATCTTCCTCGGGCAGCCAGGGCCGGGTAAACCGCAACGCCTTGTAGCGCTCCTGCAAGGCCTCCCAACTTTCGGCATCGCGCTCGGGCAACTCGGCCAATTTCCTCACCTGGCTTTCTCGCAGCCGGCACTGGCTTAGCATATCGGCGTGACGCTCTCCCTCAGCCCACAGCACCAGCGAATCATCCTGACGCTTGAGCAGCACCACGTTGACACTCGACTCGTCGCTCAGCCGCGTGCCCACATCGCGCTCTTCCTGCCACTGATCGAAATCCTCGTTGAGTCGATAGCCGTCTTGTAGGTCGAGCGTATTATGCGTCGCCATCGATCCCGCCATCTTGTTCATGCCACTGCGTTCCAGACGAGCCTGCTCCAGTGCCTCGGGAATCTCGTCGATGGGACAGGCATAGACCCGTTCGATCAGTTCGCGCGCCTGGCCCGGCATCTCGATGGCGCCCAGTTCCCGCAGCACGCGCTGCGTCAGCCAGATCAACGAGGTGTCTTGATACACCGCCTGCGTACCGCGATGAGCCCGACTGAGCCAATCCGCCTTGGGAGACTCTTCCCACTCGGGTGCCAGCACCAGAAGCCTCGGTGGCTGACGCTCACCGCGCTGGTGCCGCTGCAACCGGCCGGCGCGCTGGATTAGCAGGTCGACCGGGGCGATGTCGCTGATCATTCGGTCGGCGTCGCAGTCGAGGCTCTCCTGAAAAACCTGGGTGGTGATCAGCACCTGGCCTCGGCGTATAGAAGGCGTCGACGTCTTGCCGAAACGTTCGATCACATCGGACTCGATACGGCGCCGGTCCACCATGGCAAAGCGGGCATGGAATAGCAGACAGCGCTCGGGATCGGGGTGGATATCACGAATGGCCTGCCAAGCGCGGATGGCATCATCGACCGTATTGCGCACCCAGACGATGCAGTCGCCCGCTTCGATCCCCCGCGACACCTCGGCGATCGCGTCTTCCTCCTGGGTCAGCCAGCCAATCTCGACTCGCCGCACCACCTCGGGGCGGGTTGCCAGCGGCGTCTCGCGATGAGCGCCCTGACCGCTATGTGTCAGCAGCGGATAGTCGGTACTGCTCAGTGCTGCCGCCCCATACCCGAGCCCTTGCTGCCAGGCGTTGACGAGGGCCTGACGCATCGCAAAAGGTAGCGTCGCGGTCAGCAGGATCGCGCTTCCCCCCTGACGGGCGTGATGCGCAAGCAGTTGGTGCAGCAGTGTCTGCATGTAGTGGTCGAAGGCGTGCACCTCATCGACGATCAATACCTTGCGCGCCAGCCCCAGGAGCCGCAGCGACTGGTGCCGAAACGGCAAAAGCCCCATCAGTGCCTGATCGATCGTACCGACACCGACATCGGCCAACAGGGCCTTCTTGTTGGAGTCGGCGAGCCAGCGATTGCACTGCGTCGAGGCGCTGGCGTCGATGGCGGCGTAATCGTTGTCACCGGGCTGAGCAGCCATGACGGCACGCTCGAAATCCTCGTTCAACTGGCGAGCGCCGTGCGCCAGCACGAAAGACGGACGCGATTCTGCACTGTAAAAGCGGTAATGGAGATCCCCTAGGCGGGCATACATGGCGTTCGATGTCGCCATGGTCGGTAACGCGAAGTAGAGCCCTTCGCCATGTCCGGCGGCCAGGAGGCGTTGCGCCAGGATGCAGGCCGCTTCGGTCTTCCCCGCGCCAGTGACGTCTTCGAGGATGAACAGCTGCGGCCCCGCCTCGAGTGATATCGCCTCCGCCTTCTGCTGCAATGGCGTCGGGGTAATGTCGGCGCTGAACCACTGCGACAAACTCTCGTAGGGGACGGGATCGGGGGACGCGGCAAAGCCGGTGGCTTGCAGCACCGATTCGGCCTGGCCGAGCGCCCGAGACCAGTATTCGGACAGTGACATCGCCCGCTCGCAATATGGAAAGTACTCGCGATGGGAGCCCAGCCAATCGCTCAATGTCGCCCAACCGGCGATGGTCCAGCTCAATGTCCTGAAAACGTCTAGCCACTCTTCGTCAAGCAGCAGTTCGACCGGCCAATGCGGCTCGACCACCGTGGCCCAGTCCGCGATGAAATCGCGCGCCGCCGTGACGTCATCGACCTGTGCATCGCTGCCGTAAAAGGCTTCGACGTTTAAACGACCGGTCGCAACCGGCCGGCCGTGGTGACCAAAAAAAGGTGCCACCAGGCTAGCCATCGGTTCGAGCAGCTTTCTGGCAGGCGTTTGATCATCGGGCGGCCAGTGCAGCACGCCCTCGCGACGCCATTGGCGCCACCACGCATCCCACAGCAAGACACCCAGCCGATCATGCCGCTCCAGATAAGGCTTACCCAATGGCTTGGCCATACCCTCGAGTGTCAATTTCAGCACTTCCTGAAAGGCACGCGAGAACTTGCCGAGGTCATGCAAACCGAGCAGAAATACCAGCAGTCGCCGCAGCGGTTCCGGCTCGATGCCGAGCCGTAGCGCCAGCTGTTGCGTCAGTGGGCGCTCTGGCGACAGCAAATGCCAGCCGACGGCCGCGACATCCAGGCTGTGCCACGCCAGAAGATGACACGCATCGCCCGGCTGGCCGGGCATCGCCTTACCCGCGTAGCGGTGATAAGACGGAGTCGAGTCATTTTCTGGCGGCATATCTATCTCCTCTCCATGACTATCGGCAAGAAGCAAGTTGATTGAGTTCGCACTGATCACGCCAGTTCTTTATCTGGAGACCATAAAGCATGCCTAATTCCTTTGTCTGCGGGGAACGGGCGCGACTCTGCGTCGCTGCATCGACCTCGACCGGTCTATCCCCGCGTCTGAGGGGAACAGAAAGCGCCCTCGATCTCGTAATCGACGATGGTCGGTTTATCCCCGCGTCTGCGGGAAAAAGCTCAGTGCACCAGCGGCCCACCTCGGTGAATCCGGTTTTCTCCCCCCGCCTGCGGAGAACGGGGGCTGCGATCCACGAGGACCAGTGATGGGTACGGTTCATCCCCACGGGCGTGGGGAACAGCGAACCACGTCACGAACGCTTTTGG